>NZ_SJYZ01000018.1:0-67544 GCF_004337555.1 Microbacterium sp. PI-1
CCCGTCAGGCGAGCAGCTGGTGGCGGGCGAGGTCGCGGTAGAGGGGCGTCGACTCCACGAGCTCCGCATGCGTTCCCTGGCCGACCACGACGCCGTCCTGCAGCACCACGATCAGGTCGCTGTCCACCACCGTCGAGAGGCGGTGCGCGATCACGATGAGCGTGCGGTCGGTGGACACGGCGTCGATGGCCTCGCGCATCCGTTGCTCGTTCACGCCGTCGAGGGAGGATGTCGACTCGTCGAGCAACAGGATCGGGGCGTCCGTGAGCAGTGCGCGGGCGATCGCGAGGCGCTGACGCTCGCCGCCCGACAGCATCACGCCGTCCTCGCCCACGGGGGCCTCGATGCCGAGCGGATTGCGTTCGAGCACATCGCCCAGGTTCACGGCGCGCAGCACGCGTTCGCAGTCGGCATCGGTCGCGTCGGGGGACGCGAGTCGCAGATTCTCGGCCAGCGTGCCCGCCAGCGTCGGCGCGTCCTGCTCGACGTAGCCGAAGTGGGCGCGCAGGTCGTCGCGCGGGTAGGTGCGGGCATCATGGCCGTGCACGCGGATCGACCCTCCGGTCGGGTCGTAGAACCGCTCGATCAGCGACAGGATCGTGCTCTTGCCCGCGCCACTGGGCCCGACCAGGGCGACGCGGGAGCCGCGCGGGACGGCGAACGACACGCCGCGGAGCACCTCGTGGTCCTGCGGGGCGTCGGCAGCATCTTCGGTGGATTCCAGGTGGGCGTCCGCGAGCAGGGATCGCGCCTCCTTCGCCGCCGCCTGGCGGGCGGCCACCACGTTCGCGGGGTAGTGGAAGCGCACGTCACGGAACTCGATCGCCGGCGCATTCGCCGCTGCGGCCTCACGCGGCAACGAGGCGGCGATCTTCTCGTCGTCCTGCGACTCGGTGGGAAGATCGAGCACTTCCTGGATGCGGCCGAGCGCGCCGAGCGCTTGGTTCACCGAGGTGATCGCCCCGAAAGTGGTCGCCAACGGCATCACGAGCAGGAAGAGGAACATGATGAACGAGATCAGCGACGCGATCGTGATGGCACCGGCGGCGACGCGGAACCCGCCCACGCCGAGGACCACCAGAAGCGAGAGCTGCAGAGCGATGCCGGAGACCGGGACCACCAGTGAGGAGATCTTGGCGATGCGCACGCCGATGCCGTAGGTCTCGGAGGCGAGCGTCGTCACGGTGTCCGCTTCGCGCTCGGTCGCTCCCGAGGCGCGGATGGTGCGGATCGAGCCGATCGCCCGCTCCACGCCGGACGCCAGCTCGCCGACCTTCATCTGCTGGGCGGTCGAGGCCGTGCGGATCCGGCCGCTCAGCAGCACGACGACCGTGACCGAGAGGCCGATCACGAGCACGATCATCAGCAGCAGCACGGGGTCGATCACGAGCATCGCGATCAGGGCGCCCAGGAACAGGACGGCACTGCCGACGGCGTCCGCGAGCCCCTGGGTGAGGACGGCGTAGAGCAGAGTCGTGTCGGTGCCCACGCGCGAGACGAGGTCGCCGGTCCGGCGGGCGTCGAACTCGGAGGTGGGCAGATGCAGGATGCGCGCGATGAGCTTGCGCCGGCTCGAGTACACGACCGCGGTTCCCGTGCGCTGCAGCAGATAGTGCTGGAAACCGGAGATGATCGACGACACGATCACGAACCCGACCAGCAGCCACACGAGGATCCCGATCCCGGCATCGGACTGCACCGCTTCGATGACCTGCCCCACGAGCAGGGGTTGCACGAGCGAGGTCGCGGCACCGACGACGCTGAGCACCGCGACCACGATCAGCGTGCGCTTGTGCTCGAACAGGAAGGGGAGGAGCTGGCGGAAGGTGGCGCGCGGGCCCTCGGACTGCGCGCCCCGTCCGCGGCGGCGTGCTGTCACCGAACCGGACATGCGGGACCTCTATCTGGAGATGGTACTTCGACCGTACTTCGTGCGTGGACGAATCCTATGGAGGGGCTGTATGCGGATCAGGAGCGGCCGAATCGCCGATGCGCGGCCTGCTTGCTCACGCCGAGGGCGCTGGCGATCGCCTGCCAGGAGTATCCGAGGTTCCGTGCGCGGCGCACGTTGGCCTCCTCGGCGCGGGCGATCTCCGTGCGCAGTTCGGCGAGTCTGTGCAGGGCGGCCAGCGGCTCGCTTCCGTCGTCCTGTGCGATCGCGGTCGGCATTGTCATGATGTCCTCCTGCGTCAATGATCGTTGACGTAGCACGCGCTGTCAATATCTGTTGACGTGTCAGACTGGGCGGATGCTGTCCGCACCCCGCCTCACCCCGGGAGACCGTGTCGCGGTCCTCTCCCCGTCATTCGCTGCTCCGGCCGTCGCACCGGACCTGCACGCGCAGGCGATGCGCCGATTCGAGGACCTCACGAGGCTGCTCCCGATCGAGTACCCGACCACGCGTGAGCTCGGCGCGAGTCCACAGGCCCGCGCCGCCGACGTGAACGCGGCGTTCGCCGACCCGAGCATCCGTGCGATCCTCGCCACGATCGGCGGAGACGACCAGCTCCTCGTCGTCCCGCACCTCGACCCGGCGCTGCCCGTGGCCGACCCCAAGCCGTTCGTCGGGTACAGCGACAACACGAACATCCTCAACTGGCTCTGGGGCCTCGGGGTTCGGGGCTACTACGGCGGCTCGACCGCCGTGCATCTCGGGCCCGGACCGTTCGTCGACGACATCCACCTGCGCTCCCTGCGTGCCCTGCTCCTGACCGGTGGTGTGCTCGACATCACCGAGCCGGGTGAGTCGGAAGACGTCGGGCGACGGTGGCACGACCCCCGGGCGCTCCTCGAGTTCGGCGACCGCGTCCCGACCGAGCCGTGGGCCTGGGCAGGGCCCGCATCACGGGTGGAAGGCGTGACCTGGGGCGGCTGCCTCGAGGTGATCGACGGCCTGGCCTTCGCCGACCGGCTGCCGCGCGCGGCGGACCTGGAAGGAGCTGTCCTGCTGCTCGAGACCAGCGAGGAGCGGCCGTCCGCGGGCTGGGTGGCCCGGTGGTTGCGCGGACTGGGGGAGCGCGACATCCTCGCGGCTGCGGCAGCCGTGGTCGTCGCCCGCCCGCCCGTGAGTGACTTCGAATACCACCCATCTCCCGCCGAGGCTGCAGCGCTGCGTGCGGCGCAGCGGGATGCAGTGATGGACGTCGTGACGCACTACAACCCCGACGCCGTCATCTGCGTCGGCCCGCCGTTCGGGCACACCCGACCGCAGTGGATCCTGCCCTACGGCGGGACGATGATCGTGGACGGCGCTGCGCGCACGATCTCCGCCGCGTACTGATCAGAGCTCGACGGCGGCGGCGACGCCGAGGTCGCCGTCGTAGTCATGGTCCTTCGTCTCCGGGCTCAACAGCAGCGCGATGAACGTCAGCACGCCCATGGCCGACAGGTACAGGCCGACCAGCCACGGGGCGCCGTCGCCGAGCGCCCACAGCCACAGGGCGATCAACGGGGCCACGGCCGCACCGAGGATGGAGGACACGTTGTAGGCGATCGCCGAGCCCGTGTAGCGCACGTTGGTCGGGAAGAGCTCCGGCAGCAGCGCGCCCATCGGGCCGAACGTGGCCCCCATCAGCAGGAACCCGAACACGAGGAACGCCTGGGCGAGCGCACCGGTGAACTTCGGGTCGACGGCGGGGAGGAGGAACGTGTTGAAGGTGAAGCCGAAGACGATGATCGCCCCGGTCACCCACAGCAGCAGCTTCCTGCGGCCCACCGCATCGGCGATCGGGCCGGACAGGAGCGTGAAGATGCCGAAGAACACCACGCCGATGATCTGCATCAGCACGAAGTCGGTGTATCCGAAGCCGAGCCCCGGGTAGAACTGCGCCGCGAATTCGCTCGGGTCGAAGGAGGCACCGGTCGCCTCCGCTGCTGCCTTCGCCGCGGCCGAGGCGGTCTCCAGCGACGCGGGCTTGGTGCCGTACGCGAGCGTGAAGTTGGTCATCAGGTAGAAGAGCACATACGTCGCCAACATGATGAACGTGCCGAGGATGAGCTGCTTCCAGTGGTGACGGAACACGGTCGCGAGGGGGAGCTTGCGGATCGCGCCCTTCGTCTCGGCCTTCTTGAAGGTGTCGGATTCGACGAGCTTGAGCCGCACCCACAGGCCGATGATGACCATCACCGCGGAGAACAGGAACGGGATGCGCCAGCCCCACGCCAGGAACGCCTCGGACTTCAGGGCCGGGTTCTCGGAGTGCGGCAGCAGCCAGTTGATCGTGAGGAAGAGGAAGTTGGCGATGATGAAGCCGAGCGGGGCGCCCAGCTGAGGGAAGGTGCCGTACCAGGCGCGCTTGCCCTTCGGGGCGTTCTCCGTGGCCACCAGCGCCGCGCCGGACCACTCGCCGCCGAGCGCGAAGCCCTGCGCGAGACGCAGGATGAGCAGCAGGAGCGCCGCCCACCAGCCGATCTGCTGGAAGGTCGGCAGCAGCCCGATCACGAAGGTCGCGATGCCCATCGTCAGCAGCGACGCCACCAGCGTGGCCTTGCGGCCGAACTTGTCGCCGAAGTGCCCGAAGACCACGGCGCCGATCGGGCGGGCCACCATCGCGGCGCCGAAGACCGCGAACGAGGAGAGGAGCGAGGTGGTGTCGTTGCCCGTGGGGAAGAACAGCACCGGGAAGACGAGCACGGCCGCCGTGGCATACGCGTAGAAGTCGTAGAACTCGATCGTGGTGCCGACCAGGCTCGCGGTGATGACGCGCGAGCGGGGATTCGCGGGCGCAGTGGCAGTACTCATGACGCTTCTCCGATCAGCCCCGGTCTGCCGGGGACCTGGGCGAGTTTACGCCTTCCTGAGTGTTGCCTGTGTGCGCCGCGACCCGTTCGAGTCGCGCAGACGGCTGCATCTGCGTACCGGATGCAGCCGTCTGCGCGATTCGAGGGTCACTCCTCCGTGGCGCCGAGCGACGGTGAGGGGACGAAAGCGGCCCGGCGCTCGATAAGCTGCTCGAGCTCCAGGACGACGAGGCGATTCGTCCCGGCGACGGTGGCGGGGGCGGGCACGTAGAGCGTGCGTTGCGGTCCGTTGCGCCAGTAGCGGCCGAGGAAGAACCCGTTCACGAACGCGTAGCCCTTGCTCCAGCTCGCGGTTTCGAGGAAGAGATCGGCGCGGGCATCCAGCTCGAACTCGGCGGTCCATGCGGTCGGACCGTCCCCGGCAGTCGTTGCCTCGGCGTCCGAGACAGCGTCCCTCCCGATCCCCGCGGCGATGGCGGCGACGTCCAACGGCGTGGAGCGCCATCCGCTCAGCGGTGCCCCGTCGAGGGTGACCGCCCCGATGAGTCCCTTCTCCTCGCCGAGCCGGTGGTCGTAGTTCACCCGCCCCTGGTCCTCCACCAGGATGCTCAGGGTGCGGCCACCGGGGATCCGGATCGCGCGGTCGTGGCGGGTGCGGGAGATCGTGCCGACCGCGCGCCCGTCGACGCTGACCCAGCCCAAGTCCCGGAGTTCGTCGACGAGGAGCACCCCGCCGTTGCCGTGGGGGAGGTCGACGTCGTAGCGCATCAACGCGCTCTGGTGTCCGAGCGCATCGAAGGTCTCGGGGTGGGCCGTCGGTTCCGCCGATCCCGCGGTCGTCGTCCAGGCACCACCGGCGACGAGGGGGACCTCGAGCGCGGGGGCGGGGGCCGCGCTCGCGGGCAGCTCGTCCGGCACGGGCGCATGGCGCGCGATCACGTCGCGGAAGGCGAAGAACTTCTCCGTCGGGTTGCCCGCCTCGTCGAGCGGGGCGTCGTAGTCGTAGGAGGTCACGAGCGGGAGATAGCGTCCCTTGTCGTTCGCGCCGTTCGTGAGTGCGAAGTTCGTGCCGCCGTGGAACATGTAGATGTTGACCGAGGCGCCGGCGGCCAGGAGCGCATCCAGGTCGGCGGCCGTGGTCGCGACGTCCGTCGTGTGGTGCACGCCGCCCCACCAGTCGAACCATCCGTCCCAGAACTCCGAGCACATCAGGGGGCCGGTGGGCTGATGCCGGCGCAGCGTCGCGAGGCGCTCGGTGCTGCGCGAGCCGAAGGACCCGGTCTTGTGCAGCCCGGGGAGACTCCCGTTCGACAGCATCCGGTCGACCGGCTGGTCGACGGTCGTCAGCGGCACCGTGATCCCGGCCTCGCGGGTGACCGTGACCAGTGTCTCGAGATACGCCGCGTCCGAGCCGTAGGCTCCGTACTCGTTCTCGATCTGCACGAGCACGACCGGACCGCCGCGATCGATCTGGCGCGGTGCGACGATGTCGTACACGCGGCGGAGGTACGCGCTCACCTCCACGAGGTACTCCGGCGCCGAGGAACGCAGCCCACCCGTGCCCCCGGTGAGCCAGACCGGCAGCCCGCCGTTGTGCCACTCCGCGCAGATGTACGGACCGGGGCGGACGATCGCGTCCAGACCCTCCGCGTGGATCAGGTCGAGGAAGCGCCCGAGATCGTTCCACCCGCTCGCGTCCCACTCGCCGCGTCGCGGTTCGTGCGCGTTCCAGGCCACGTACGTCTCGATCGTGTTCAACCCCATCAGCCGGGCTTTGCGGATGCGGTCCTCCCACTGGTCCGGGTGCACGCGGAAGTAGTGGATCGCGCCGGAGATGACCTGGTGCGGTCGTCCGTCGCGGAGGAAGTCGGTGTCGCCGAGGGAGAAGGAGGTCACGAGTCGTGGTGCTTTCGATGAGGCGAGCTGTGCCGATCCCGTGACGGGGGATCCGGGACCGGCACAGCTCGCGGGTATTACTTGTTGACGGTGAAGCCCTGCGCGTTGCCGTACTCGACCAGCGCGTCCTGCCAGGCGGTCAGGCCGTCGTTCAGATCGGTGCCGTTCTGGTACGACTGGCCGACGGTGTCGCCGAAGATGCTGTTCGCGTACACCTGGTAGGGCAGGTAGCTCCACCCTTCGACGACGTCATCGGCCGCGGCGGCGAGTACCTCGTTGATCTTCTGGCCGCCGAAGTACTCGGGAGCGTCGGAGAGGAACTCCTCGCTGGACAGCTCGGCGGTCGTGGACGGGAACCCGCCGCTCTCGAGGAAGATCGAGATGCTCTCCTCGGAGTTGTTCAGCCACCACAGGAAGCCGGCCGCCAGCTCGGGGTTCTCGCTCTGCGTCGTGACGGCCTGGCCGCCACCGCCGTTCTCCGCGCTCGCCGGGGTGCCGTCATACGTCGGCATGGGGGCGACGCGCCAGTCGCCTGCGCCGTCGGGTGCGCCCGAGATGAGGTTTCCGGGCATCCAGGCGCCGATCACGAGGCTGGCGAGGCTGCCGTCGCCGAGGGCACGGAACCACTCGTCGCTCCAGCTGCCGTAGGGCGCGATCAGGTCCTCCTCGACGAGGCGGTTCCAGTTCTCGGTCCACTTCTTCGAGCCCGCGTCCTGCAGGTCGATCGTGACGTCGGTGCCCGAGGTCTCGAACGGCTTTCCGCCGGCCTGCCAGATCATCGAGGTCGCGAAGCCCGCGTCCCCGGCGTCGTTGGTGATGTATGCGTCGGGGTTCGCCGCGTGGATCTTCTTGGCGGCCTCGTAGTACTCGTCCCACGTGGTGGGCACCGCGACACCCGCGGCGTCGAACACGGTCTTGTTGTAGAACAGGGCCATGGGGCCGGAGTCCTGCGGCAGACCGTAGATCGCGTCGCCGTTCGTGACGGAGTTCCAGGTCGAGGCGGTGTAGTCGTCCTCGAAGTCGGCGAACCCGTAGGCCGAGAGGTCGGCGAAGGCGTCGGTGAGGGCGAACTGCGGGAAGGCGTAGTACTCGATCTGCACGACGTCGGGGGCGCCGGAGCCCGCCTTGATCGCGTTCTGCAGCTTGGTGTACTCCTCGTTGTTCGTCCCGGCGTTGACCAGATTGACGGTGACGTTCGGGTACTCCTTCTGGAAGGCCTCGACCTGCGCCTCGGCGGACGGGGTCCAGGACCAGTACGTGATCTCGCCGCCCTTCTCGAGGGCGGCTTCGACGGCGTCGAAGGAGCCGGAGCCCGCATCGGTGCCGGAACCGGAGTCGGTCGTGCCGCCGGTGCTGCAGCCGGCCAGCGCCAGTGCTGCCACGGTTCCGGCGGCGAGCACGGCGAGGCTGCGCCGGGTCGGTGAGGGAAGGTGCTTCATTGCTGTGTCCTTTCGGGAGGTGCGGTCCAGCATCGGATCGCGGGGGTGTTGCAGAAGATGCGGGGAGCTATTGCTTGACGCTTCCCGCGGTGAGACCTGACTGCCAGAAGCGCTGCAGCAGCAGGAAGGCGATGACGATCGGGATGATCGTGAGGAGCGAGCCCATGATCACGAGGTTGTAGATCGGCTGGGATCCCGCGCCGATGGCCTGAGCGCTCCATTGGTTCAGGCCGACGGTCAGGGGGTACCAGGCGGGGTCCGACAGCATGATCAGCGGCAGGAAGTAGTTGTTCCAGGTGGCGACGACCGTGAAGAGCGCGACCGTGACGATGCCCGGGGCGAGAAGCCGCATCGAGATCGTGAAGAACGTCCGGAACTCGCCGGCTCCGTCGATGCGTGCGGCCTCGAGGAGTTCGGTCGGCACCGATTCGGAGGCGAACACCCAGATCAGGTACAGCCCGAACGGGCTGATGAGCGAGGGGATGATCACGGCCCAGGGCGTGTTCGTCAGCCCGAGCTCGCTGAAGAGCAGGAAGGTCGGCACGGCCAGTGCCGTACCCGGCACCGCCACGGCGCCGAGGACCACGGCGAACACCGCGCGCCGCCCGGGGAAGCGGAACTTCGCGAGTCCGTAGCCGGCCATCGTGGCGAGCAGTGTCGCACCGCCGGCGCCGACCACCACGTAGAGCAGGGTGTTGCCCAGCCAGCGGAGGAAGATGCCGTCGCGGTAGGAGAACGTGGCGACGAGGTTGTCGAAGAACGCGAAGTCGTCGGCGAACCAGAGGCCGAAGGAGCTGAAGAGTCCGGCTTGCGTCTTGGTCGAGCTGAAGAGCAGCCACACCAGCGGGACGAGCGTGTACAGCGCATAGACGACCATCACGATCAGCAGCGTGTTGGACTTGCGGGGCTTCAGCGGATCGTCGCGTCGGCGCGAGGGGCGGGCGAGGGGGAGTGCCATGTCAGCGCACCTCCGATGTCGAGCCGCGCAGCTGCACGACGTAGGCGATGACGGCCGTGATCACGCCCATGATGATGGCGATCGTCGCGGCGTAGTTGAACTGCTGACCGGCGAACGACAGGTTGTACGCGTACATGTTCGGGGTGAAGAACGTGGTGATCACGTTCGGAGCCAGCGGGCGCAGGATGTTGGGCTCGTTGAACAGCTGGAAGCTGCCGATGATCGAGAAGATCGTCGCGATCACGAGCGCCCCGCGCACGGAGGGGATCTTGATGGAGAAGATCGTGCGCCAGGCGCCCGCGCCGTCCAGGGCGGCCGCCTCGTACATGTCGGTCGGGATGGTCTTGAGCGAGGAGTAGAAGATCAGCATGTTGTAGCCGACGAACTCCCAGGTGACGATGTTGCCGATCGAGACGAGCATCCATTCCTTGGCGAACGGCGTGATCGCGTCGATGCCGAGGAAGTCGTTGAAGTTGCTGGTGAGACCGAACTGGTCGCCGTAGATGTAGCCCCACATGAGGACCGCGACGACGGCGGGAACCGCGTAGGGGAGGAAGATCAGGATGCGGAAGAACGACGCTCCGCGCAGGCGTGCGCTGTCCAGGGCGAGGGCGGCGCCGAGCGCGAGGAGGAGCATGATCGGCACCTGCACCACCAGGAAGATGAGCACGCGACCGAACGCCTCCCAGAACTGCGGGTCCGTGAGCGCGCGGACGTAGTTGTCCAGGCCGACGAAGGCGGTTCCGCCGATCAGCTTCTCCTGGAAGAAGCTGAGATACAGCGCGTAGGCGAGCGGTGTCAGGAACACCAGGGCGAACACGACCATGAACGGGCCGACGAAGGACCAGCCCTTCCAGTCGCGCCTGTCGCGCCGTCGGACGCCGGGGGCGCCCAGGGGTGCGGGGATTTCAGTCGTCATCGACGAGTCCTTCTTACGATCCGGGCGCTTGCTGCGCCGTGTGTCAACGTCAACATATTCGATGGACTGCTAGTGTGTCAACGTCAACACATGAGGGGATGGGTGATCGTGAGCCCAGAGCATCCGACCGAGACGTCGACGCGTCGTCGTGAGCCCTCCATGGAGGACGTCGCCCGGGAGGCCGGAGTCTCAGGGCAGACCGTGTCCCGCGTCGTGAACGCCCGGGGCTACGTCGGTGCGACCACCCGTGAGCGCGTCGAAGCCGCGATGCATCGTCTCGGCTACCGGCCCAACAGCGCGGCGCGTGCTCTGCGATCAGGACGCTTCCGCACCATCGGCGTCGTGATGTTCTCGTTCAGCTCGTACGGAAATCAGCGCACGCTCGACGCGATCGCGGTGCGCGCCGCCCAGCTCGGCTATGCCCTCACCCTCATCCCGGTGGAGTCGAGTGCCGGTGAGACCGTGGCCGGTGCGTTCCGGAGGCTCGAAGAGCATGCCGTTGACGGCATCATCATCGTGATCGAGGCGCACCAGCTCGATGAGGCCGACATCGAGATCCCCGAGGCCCTCCCCGTCGTGTTCGTCGACTCGAACCGCGGCGAGACCCATCCGTTCGTCGACACGGATCAGGCGCAGGGTGCCCGCTTGGCGACCGAGCACCTGCTCGAACTCGGGCATGAGACCGTCTGGCACGTCGCCGGTCCCGCCCGTTCCTACTCCGCGGAGCGACGCAGGGAGGCCTGGAGGGAGACGCTGGAGCAGCACGGGCGTCGCGTGCCGGAGCCGCTGCCGGGGGACTGGTCCGCCGCGTCGGGTTACGAAGCCGGTGTCGAACTGCGCGAGCGCGGCGAGGTCACCGCCGTCTTCGCCGCGAACGACCAGATGGCGATCGGCGTGCTGAGGGCCTTTCGCGAGGTCGGCCGCGAGGTGCCGGGCGACGTCAGCATCGTCGGTTTCGACGGCCTGCCCGACGCTGCACAGCTGTGGCCGCCCCTGACCACCGTGCAGCAGCATCCGGAACGCGTGGGGGCCCTCGCGGTGGACGCGCTGCTCGCCGAGCTCGACGGCACCGGACGTCAGCAGACGCCGCTCGTGAGCTGCGAACTCATCGTGCGCGCGAGCACGGCACCTCCGCGGAAGCGCTGAGGAGAGAAGCCGGTCAGCTCGCCCCCAGGCGGGAGGAGAGCTCGCGCGCGGCGCGGGAGACGAGGGCTCCCAGTGCGTCGAGGCGGGGACCGATGCGGGCCTTCGGCGCACTCACATTCACGGCGGCGACGATGCGACCCGTGAAGTCGACGATGGGTGCGGACGCTGCGACGACTCCGAACTCGAGTTCCTCGTCGGAGAGGGCGTAGCCCTGTTCGCGGATGCGGGCGAGCTCGGCGTGCAGGCTGTCGAGGTCGGCCACGGGCGAGTTTCCCGGTGGGGGAGCGTCGAGCACGGGAAATCCGAACGGATCCGCCTGGTCGAAGCGCCCCACGAGCGGCTGGTCCTGTCCGTGGTCGTCGTACCAGCGGGCGAGGGACTCGTCGTCCCAGTCGCTCAGCAGCGCGCGGCCCGATGGGGTGCGCCAGGCAGCCGTCGTCGTGCCGGCCCAGCCCGTCGTGCGTACGTCGTGCGGACTGAGTTCGCTCAGCAGGGTCAGCACGTTGCCGCCGCGCAGCACGCAGAGGTGGCTGGTCTCGCGCGTTGACTGCACGAGGCGGCGGAGGATGCTGCGCGAGGCGTGCACGAGCGTGGAGGTGGCGGTGTGCGCGGCGAGGGCGTACAGCCGAGGCCCGAGGAGATACCGCAGCGTCTCCTCGTCGCGCTCCACGAGCCCCGTCTCGGCGAGGGTCGCGAGCGTACGGGAGACGACGGCCTTGTCACGTCCGGTCGCCTGGGCGACTTGGGACACGCCGAGTCCGCCCGATCGAAGAGCGTCGTCTCCGCCGAGGAGTTCGAGGATCTCGATGTCGCGCCCGAGGCCGGAGGAGTTGCGCCGGGGGGCTGAGGGTGTCGTGGTGGTCACAACGGGAGTTTAGCGTCAATAGTTGCCATATAGACAACTCTATTTGACGAAATGGTTACGCAAGCTACGGTGAATCTCATACCCGGTACCGGCCTCAGCGACGAGACAGGAGCCCCCTTGTCCGGATTCAACTGGGAAGACCTCATGGCCTTCCTCACACGTCGTGCGGACGACATCCTCGAACTCACCCGCGATCACCTCGTCGTCGTCATCATCTCGGTCGTCTTGGCGGCGATCATCGGAATGGGTCTCGGTATCCTGGTCCGCGACCGCCGTGTCGCCCGGACCAGCGTCCTCACCGCCGCAGCGGTCGCTATCACGATCCCTTCGCTCGCCCTCCTCGCTCTCCTGAGCCCAGTGCTCGGTCTCGGCTGGCTTCCCACCGTCGTAGCACTGGTCTTTTACTCTTTGCTCCCGGTGGTTCGGAACACCGTCGTGGGGCTCCGCGAAGTCCCCGTCGCAGTGCTCGAATCGGCGCGTGGCATGGGCCTCGGGCCGACCCGCATCCTCTTCACGGTTCAGCTCCCGATCGCGTGGCCGGTCATCATGACCGGAATCCGCGTGGCAGCCCAGCTCACCGTCGGCATCGCGGCGATCGCCGCTTACGTCGCCGGTCCCGGACTGGGCGAGTACATCTTCAAGGGGCTGAGCTCGCTCGGCTCGAAGAACGCGCTCAACTACGCCCTCACCGGCACCGTCGTCGTGATCCTCCTCGCTCTCATCCTTGACGGCATCCTCGTGCTCGTCGCCCGCCTTACCACTTCAAGGGGTCTCCGTGCCTGACATCACTACGAACACCGGCGTTCTCTCCTCGCTCGCGGCCCAGCAGGGCGGGGCCGACATCGTGCTCGACCACATCACGAAGCAGTACCCGGGGCAGCAGGTGCCGGCCGTCGAGGACTTCTCGATGCGCGTGGAACCGGGCGAGCTGATCATGTTCGTCGGTCCCAGCGGCTGCGGCAAGACCACGACCATGAAGATGATCAACCGCATCATCGAACCCACCTCCGGTTCCATCCGCATCAACGGCGACGACGTGCTGTCACTGGATGGCAACGAGCTGCGCCGGCACATCGGATACGTCATCCAACAGATCGGTCTGTTTCCGCACTTCACGATCGCGGAGAACATCGCGATCGTGCCGAAGCTCCTCGGGTGGTCGAAGTCGCGGATCGCCGATCGCGTCGATGAGCTCCTGCGTACCGTCCAGCTCGACCCTGGCACGTTCGCGCAGCGCTACCCGCGTCAGCTGTCCGGCGGTCAGCAGCAGCGTGTCGGCGTGGCCAGGGCGCTCGCCGCCGACCCTCCCGTCATGCTCATGGACGAGCCTTTCGGGGCCACCGATCCGATCACACGCGAGAAGCTGCAGGCCGAGTTCCTCCGGCTGCAGGCGGACATCGGCAAGACCATCATCTTCGTCACGCACGACTTCGAAGAGGCCATCCGGATGGGGGACCGCATCGCGGTGCTCAGCGATCGCAGCCGGATCGAGCAGTTCGACACCCCGGCGCGCATCCTCGCGGAACCCGCCAACGACTACGTGCGCTCGTTCATCGGAGAGGGTGCCGCGCTCAAGCGGCTCGCCCTCATCCCCGTGACCGATGCCCGTATCGGGGCGGTGGACACCGCAGCACCCGCGGCGTCCGTCGATGAGCACGCCTCCCTGCGGGAGGCCCTCGACACGCTCGTCGTCACCGGCGCCCCGCGCGTCAACGTGACGCGTAGTGGGACCGCCGTCGGCTCGATCGATCAGGCGGCGATCTCTGCGGCGCTCGGGGCCGAAGGGCCCGCACGCCGTGCCGAGGAGGCCTGAGCATGACCGGCCCGCAGGTGGTCCCTTCGGCGACCACGGTGGTGCAGACCCAGAACGTGCAGCGCCGGGGGATGCCCGTGCTGCTGCGCCGAACGATGCCGCTGATCGTCGTCGCCGTCGTGCTGCTGCTCACCTACGCGTGGGTCACCAGCCTGGAGCTCGACTCGATCGAACGGCGCACCCTCAACGCCGGCTACATCACGTCGCGGATCGGCGAGCACCTCGTGCTCTCGATCATCGCCTCCGTCCTCGTCGCCGTGCTCGCCATCCCGGCCGGCATCGCCGTGAGCCGATCGCGCTCGAAGGTCTTCCGCGGCATCGTGATCGGCATCGCCAACATCGGGCAGGCCACTCCGGCGATCGGGGTCGTGATCCTGCTCGCGATCGTCTGGCAGACCGGATTCACGACAGCTCTCCTCGCCCTCGTCATCTATTCCTTCCTGCCCGTGCTGCAGAACACGATTACCGGGCTCGCGCAGGTCGATCCGAACATCCGCGAATCGGCTCGGGGCATGGGCATGACCTCATCCCAGGTGCTGTGCCGGGTCGAGCTTCCGCTCGCCTCACCCGTGATCCTCGCGGGGTTTCGGACGGCCCTCGTCTTCGCCGTCGGAGTGGCCACGGTCGCGACGTTCATCAATGCCGGCGGTCTCGGCGACATGATCATCAACGGCCTCAAGCTGCAGCGCTATCCCGTTCTCGTCGTTGGCGCGGTCCTGGTCGCCGCGATCGCCGTGCTCATCGACTGGGCGGCCGGTGTCGTGGAGGACATCGTGCGCCCCAAGGGTCTCTGACCTCCATCGCTCCCTTCCCGAAAGGAACCGCAATGAAAACCCGCACCATCGCATCCGCTTCGTTCGCCGCACTCGCCGCCGGCGCCCTGCTCCTTACCGGCTGCACTTCCAGCTCCGGCGGTGGCTCCGGCGCCCAGGGCGACGAGCTCAACGGTCTCACCGGAGAGATCGGCTCTAAGGACTTCTCCGAGCAGTACATCCTCGCTTACATGACGGCCGAGTTGCTCAACGCACACGGCGCCGACGTCGAGGCCAACACCAAGCTGGTCGGATCCGCCAATGTGCGCCAGGCGCTCGAGAACGACCAGTTCCTCGGCTACTGGGAGTACACCGGCACCTCCTGGATCACCTACAACGGCAACACCGCGCCGGTGCAGGGCGCTGAGGCGCAGTTCGAGGCGGTCAAGGAGGCCGACGCCGTGAACGGCATCGCGTGGCTCGACCCCGCCCCGTTCAACAACACCTATGCCTTCGCGATCCGTCAGAGCGAGGCCGACGAGCTGGGTGTGAAGACTCTCAGTGATGTGGCGAAGCTCCCGAGCGCTGATCAGACGTTCTGTATCGAGAGCGAGTTCTCCACGCGGGACGACGGCTGGCCCGGTCTCAAGGCGGCCTACGGGTTCGACGCACCCGACGCCAACGTCACGATGCTGGACACCGGCGTCATCTACACCGCGACCCAGAAGGGCGATGACTGCAACTTCGGCGAGGTGTTCCAGACCGATGGTCGCATCCCGGCGCTCGATCTGGTGGTCATGGCCGATGACAAGGAGTTCTTCCCGAGCTACCAGGGCGGCTTCACGCTCAAGCAGAGCACGCTGGACGACTATCCGGCGATCGCCGATGTGCTGGCGAAGCTGAGCCCACTACTGACCACCGAGGTTATGCAGGAGCTCAACGCCAAGGCCGACGTCGACGGGGAGGACCCGGAAGACATCGCGATCGACTGGCTCGAAGATCAGGGGCTCATCTGATGGTCTCGACCCTTCAGCTCGGCGAGAGCTTCGTCGGGGACGGCGCGAACGCGGCGCACATCAACACGGTGCTCGGTCATCGTGAAGGCCCGGCGGGTACGGCGTGGGCCACGGCCCTCGCCGGCCCCAGCCAGGGGCACGTGCCCTTCGTGGCGGTGCTCCGCCCGTCCCTCCCGGTCAAGCCGATGACGCTGTTCGTCACCAAGGCCGCCCCGGCGAGCGAGGAGCACGGGCTCCTCATCTGGGGCCCTGCGCAGGCGGGTGTCGCGTCCGGCGTCGCGGATGCAGTCGCCGACGGCACGATCCCCCGTGAGGCCGCGGACACGCACGCGCTCATCGCGGCCGTGTGGGTGAATCCCGCGGCCGATGATGCCGAGGCCGTCTATCGGAACAATCGCGAGGCGATCCGCACCGCTCTCGCCAACGGTGCCGCCGGGCTGCCCGACCTCGACGAGGTCCTGGCCGTGCGGCACGAGCCCCGCAACCCCTTCTTCACCTCCGCCGCCCCCGTCTCGAAGGAAACGCACGACCTATGAGTTCCCCCACCCCTGTGCTCGACCCCGCACACACCGAGACCCGGCCCACCGTCGGGTTCATCGGCCTCGGCAACATGGGCTCCGGCATGACCCGAAACCTTCAGGCGGCCGGTTTCCCGCTCGTGGTCACCGACCTCCGGCGCGAGTCGGCGTCCGAGTTGCTCGCCGGCGGCGCTCGCTGGGCGGACACGCCTCGTGACGTCGCAGCGTCCAGCGACCTGGTGATCACGATGCTGCCAACGCCGAAACACGTCGAGGCCGTGGCCTCGGGGCCGGACGGACTGGTCGCCGGGCTTCCGGACGGCGGTACCTGGATCGACATGTCCACCTCGGTGCCAGACGTGCTCGACGGCGTTCGCGCGGCGACCACCGGGCGAGACCTGCACCTGCTCGACGCGCCCGTGAGCGGGATGTCGGTGGGGGCGGCGAACGGCATGCTGCAGATCTTCGTGGGTGGCGAGGCGGAGGACGTCGAGCGCTTGCGTCCCGTCTTCGAGGCGATGGGAGATCCCGAGCGGATCCTCCACGTGGGACGACACGGCGCCGGATACGCGGTGAAGCTCATGATCAACCAGTTGTGGTTCTCGCACCTGGTCGCGACCGCCGAGGTGCTGTCGGTCGGTGTCGCGGCAGGAGTCGATCTCGGCGTCCTGCGGGATGCGCTCATCGCGAGCCCGGCCAACAGCACGTTCGTCTCGCGTGACGTGCTGTCGATCCTCGACCACGGGGACTACGACGAGGGCTTCGCGATCGCCCTCGCCTGCAAGGACCTGGGACTCTCGGTCGACCTCGCCCGCTCTGTGGGCATGCCCGTGGAACTGTCCTCGCTCGTCGAGCAGATCTTCCGACGCGCCCGCGCGAGCTACGGGGACCGTGCGGGGGAGATGGCCCCGGTGCGCTTGTACGAGGAGCTCCTCGGCCGCGATCTGCGTCGGGAGGTGGCCGCATGACCGCCCTTCGCGAGACCGAGGTCATCGCCTCGGTGCCTACCTGTCTGCTGATCGGCGGGGAATGGCGCTCCGCCAGCTCCGGTCGCACCTTCGAGGTGCACGATCCGTCGACCGGCGAGGTGCTCGCCGAAGTCGCCGACGCGACAGCGGAGGACGGCATGGCAGCCCTCGATGCGGCGGTGGCGGCCCAAGCCGGCTGGGCGGATACGGCGCCGCGCGTCCGCGGTGAGATCCTGCGCCGCGCCTTCGAACTCGTGACCGCGCGCGCCGACGACTTCGCACTGGTCATGACACTCGAGATGGGTAAACCCCTCGCCGAGTCACGGGCCGAGGTGGCCTACGGCGCCGAGTTCCTGCGCTGGTTCTCGGAGGAGGCCCCGCGCATCTCCGGGCGATACGCGACCGCGCCGGACGGTCGAAACCGGCTTCTGGTCGCGAAGCGTCCGGTCGGACCGAGCCTGCTCATCACGCCCTGGAACTTCCCGCTCGCGATGGCAACGCGCAAGATCGCTCCCGCGCTCGCCGCCGGGTGCACCTCGGTGCTCAAGCCTGCGGCGCTCACGCCTCTCACCGCCCTGCTGTTCGCCGAAGTGCTGCGCGAGGCCGGAGTGCCCGATGGGGTCGTCAACGTCATCTCGACCAGCCGTGCCGGCGCGGTCACCGGGCCGCTCATCACCGATCCGCGCCTGCGTAAGCTGTCGTTCACGGGGTCGACCGACGTCGGTCGTCGCTTGATCGCCGATGCCGCGCACCAGGTGCTGCGGGTGTCGATGGAGCTCGGCGGCAACGCGCCGTTCCTCGTGTTCGAGGATGCCGATGTCGACGCTGCCGTCGAGGGTGCACTGCTCGCGAAACTGCGCAACGGCGGCGAGGCATGCGTCGCGGCGAATCGATTCCTCGTACATGAGAGTGTGGCCGACGCGTTCACCTCGCGCCTCGTCGATCGCATGGCCGGCTACGTGAACGCGCGGGGAACGGATCCGGATGCGATGCTCGGTCCCCTCGTCGACGAGTCGACCCGTGAAAAGGTCGCCGAGCTCGTCTCCGGCGCGGTCGAGGACGGCGCGCGAGTCGCACTGGGCGGCAGCGTCCCGTCGGGCCGCGGGTTTTTCTACCCGGCGACCGTGCTCGTCGACGTCCCGCAGGACGCACGCATCCTGCGGGAGGAGATCTTCGGACCGGTCGCACCGATCACGACCTTCCGCGACGAGAACGAGGCGGTGCGGCTGGCGAACGCGAGCGAGTACGGACTGGTGTGCTTCGCCTACACACGCGACCTGAACCGAGCGCTCCGCCTCGCCGAACGGCTCGAAACCGGCATGTTCGGCCTCAACACCGGACTCGTCTCGAATCCGGCTGCGCCGTTCGGCGGTGTCAAGCAGTCGGGTATCGGGCGCGAGGGCGGTTTCGAAGGGATCGATGAGTACCTCGAGACGACCTATATCGGCATCTCCGACCCCTTCGCCTGAACGACGCACTTCCTGAAGGAGCCCCTGTGCACATCACTGATTTCTCCCTCGATCACTTCTCCCTGCGGGGCAAGCGTGCGATCGTCACGGGAGGCAACACCGGCCTCGGCCAGGCGTTCACGCTCGCGCTCGCCGAGGCGGGAGCCGACGTCTTCGTCCCGACGCTGTTCGACGACGGCGGCGAGACCGCTGCGCTCCTCGCGCGGACCGCTGCCGGCTATCGTGAGCAGCGCGTCGACATCACCGAGGAGGGCGCGCCGGCACGAGTTCTCGATGCCTGCGTCGACGCGCTCGGCGGTGTCGATATCCTGGTCAACTCCGCCGGAATCAGCCGTATCGCCGACGTCACCGAGTTCGGACGCGAACTGTGGGATCCGATGGTCGCCGTCAACCTCACGGCCGCTTTCGAGATGTCGCACGAGACGGCGAAGCTCATGATCCCGCAGGGCTCGGGCAAGATCATCAACATCGCCTCGCTTTTCGCCTTCCTCGGCGGTCTGGGCTCTCCGGCCTACGCGGCGACCAAGCACGGCATCGCCGGTCTGACCAAGGCCTACGCCGACGAGCTCGGAAGCCACGGCATCCAGGTCAATGCGATCGCTCCCGGCTACTTCAACACACCGATCACCGAGGAGTCCCGCTCCGACCCCGCGGCAAACCAGCGCATCGTCGATCACACACCCGCGGGGAGGTGGGGGGACGTCGCCGACCTGATGGGCGCGACCGTCTTCCTCGCCAGCCGCGCTTCCGACTTCGTCAACGGGCACGTGCTGTCCGTCGACGGCGGCTACCTGGTCCGCTGACCGCGGCACCCGACCCCCACAACGAACAGGACACATTCCATGGTTGCTTCACGATCGGCGCTCTCTCGTGAGGAGATCGTCACCCGGCTGCAGGATATCCTCGGCTCGGACCAGGTCGAGACCGACGCTCAGGCGCTACGCGAGGCGAGCGTCGACCGATTCAAGAAGTACACGTCGGCGCACGGGATCTTCGACGGGCCGATTCCCACGGCGATCGCCTACGCGCGCTCGACCGCGGACGTGGCGGCGATCCTTGCGTTCGCGCAGGAGAACCTCATCAACATCGTCCCGCGGACGGGACGCACCGCGACAGAGGGCGGCCTGGAGACGATCGTGGAGGATTCGATCGTCCTCGACGGCTCGCGGATGGACGCCATTCTCGAGATCGATCCCGTCGACATGATGGTCACCGCGCAATGTGGCGTACCGCTGCAGGTGCTCGAGGACACGCTGCGGGCACAGGGTCTCACCACCGGGCACTCGCCGCAGTCCAAGCCGCTCGCGCAGATGGGCGGGCTGGTCGCCACGCGGTCGATCGGCCAGTTCTCCACGCTGTACGGCGGGATCGAGGACATGGTGGTGGGGCTCGAGGCGGTGCTTCCCGGCGGCGAGGTCGTGCGGGTCAAGAATGTGCCGCGCCGGGCTGCCGGGCCCGACATCCGCCACATCGTGATCGGCAACGAGGGCGCCCTCTGCATGATCACCGAGGTTACGGTGAAGGTCTTCCGGTACCAGCCGGAGAACAATCGTTTCCTCGGATATCTCGTCGATTCGCTCCCGGCGGGTGTCGCCGGTCTGCGGCAGATCATCGTCGCCGGCTACCGTCCGTCGGTGGCGCGGGCATACTCCGAAGAGGATGCCGCGCAGCACTTCTCGCACTTCGCGGACGGCCGGGCTGTCGTGGTGGTGGTGGCGGAGGGGCCACGGGGCATCGCGGACGCGACTGCGGCAGGTGTCGAGGAGATCTTCGCTGACATCCCGCATGAGCCGGTCGACCCCGCGCTGGTCGAGGCGTGGTTCGAGAACCTCAACTGGGGACAGGACAAGATCGACGCCGAGAAGCGCGAGATGCTCGAGAAGGCGCACCTCGGCTACACGACCGAGGTGTCGATCGACTGGTCGGGCGTGGAGCAGCTCTTCGATTCCGTGATGCGGCGCGCACGCACGGAGTTCCCGCGCGCGGCGGATCTCACGATGCTCGGCGCGCACTCGTCGCACAGTTACCAGACGGGTACGAATCTCTACTTCGTGTACGACTACGACATCGCGTGCGAGCCGCGCGAGGAGATCACGGAGTACCATCAGCCGCTCAACGCGATCGTGGTCGAAGAGGCCCTGCGTCTGGGCGGGTCCATGGTGCATCACCACGGTATCGGCAAGTATCGGACGCCGTGGACCCATGAGGAGCACGGCAGCGCCTATTCGTTGCTGCGGACACTGAAGGACGGCCTGGATCCGCATGGGATCATGAACCGGGGGACCATCTACCCGCTGGACGATGGTGACACGGGGCCGCGGACGTGAGCACGCCAGCGACGGGCTATGTCATTGCGATCGACAACGGCTCCCAGAGTACCAAGGTGTTGATCGTGGACGGTCTGGGCGTCGTGCACGCGAGTGCCCGCGTCGGGCTGCGGCCGTATGCGTCGCCGGCGCCGGGCCGCTGGGAGCATCCGGACGACGACCTCTGGGACTCGATCGTCGCTGCCGTCCGCGGGGCGATGGCGGAGTTCGGGGGAGACACTACCGAGATCCACGGCATCGGGCTGTGCACGATCCGGTTCTGCCGGGCCGTGCTGCGCGCTGACGGCTCCCTCGCTCAGCCGATCATGAGCTGGATGGATGAGCGGCTCCCGCGCGCCTACGAGCGCGAGGTCGACGATGCGGTCTATGTCACGACGTCCTCGGGCTACCTCGCGCACCGTCTCACCGGAGAGCGGCGGGACGCCGCCGGTAACGTGCAGGGAGTCTGGCCGATCGACACGGCGCGCTGGCAGTGGAGCGAAGATGCCGAGGACTACGCCCGCACGGGCATGGCGCCGTCGATGCTGTTCGAGTTGGCCGCGCCGGGTGAGGTCCTGGGGACTCTGACGGAGTCCGCTGCGGAGATCATCGGACTCCCGGCGGGGATCCCGGTCATCGCGACCGCGAACGACAAGGCCGTGGAGGCCCTCGGCGCCGGTCTGCGCGACGAGGGCGACGTGCTGCTCTCGCTCGGCACTTATGTCGCCACCATGATCCCGGGGGATCGCCCGCTACCGCCGCATCCCGATGTCTGGACGAATTTCGCGTCGGAGCCGGGGCGTTACCTCTACGAGAGCGGCGGTGTGCGTCGGGGAATGTGGACCGTCAGCTGGTTCCGTGATCTCCTGTCGGACGCCGGTGCCGCGACGACTGAAGACGAGCTGAATCGCGGTGCCGAGAGTGTGCCTGTCGGCGCCGGGGGGCTCGTCGCCGCGCTCGACTGGCTCGCACCTGCCGAGGAGCCCTGGCGGCGGGGCGCGCTGGTCGGTTTCGACGGCACTCAGGGACGGTTCCACATATATCGGGCGATCCTCGAGGCTCTCGCGATCGAGACCGAGGCAGCGGATTCGCGTGCAGGACGGGCGCTGGGCCGGCGGCGACGGCGTCTGCTGGTCACGGGCGGTGGAAGCGGATCAATGCTCATGCTGCGCATCCTCGCTGCGGTGTACGGGGTGCCCGTTCGCGTACCTCTCGTGCAGGACGCGGCGGGGATCGGGGCTGCGATCTGCGCTGCGGTCGGCACGGGGATGCACCCGACATGGGAAGCCGCCGTGACCTCGATGGTCGCGGTGGGGACGGAGGTGGGGGTCGATGCCGAGGCGGCGACCGCGTACGGCGACGTGCGGCGGAGGTACGAGAAGCTGCTGCCGCGCGTACGACGACTGTTCGCCGACGAGGAGGAGCCGGTCAGCGCCAGATGACGGCGAGACCCGCGTTCAGGAGCGCCAGGATGCCGATCAGCCAGAACACGGCGGGCGGCACGGCGGCGCCGCGCTTCTGACGGGCGGAGCCGATGCCGAGCAGGGCACCGATGATCAGCAGCACGACCAGCTTGACGCCGATCTTGACGTAGTTGAGCTCGTACTCGATACCCCACGGCGCGGCGAGAGCGAGGCCCGCGACACCGGCGATGGCGAGGCCGTAGTCCATGATCTTCGTGATCTGGCGCTTGCCCCCGAATGCCTGCGCCGCCCAGGCGCCGAAGAGCACGGCGAATCCGATGAGGTGGACGAACAGCACGATGTGGCGGAGGGTCTCCATGCACTCACCGTACGAGTGCGGCGCCCTTCTGCGCTAGCAAGGGCAGGCTGACCTCAGGCACGGGCTATCGACGTGCGCCTGTGTTCACCTGTCGGGAGACTGCACGTATGCCGGGCGGAAACGTCGGTCGCGCTCCTTCGCCCGGTCATTCTCCTGACAGGTGCACGCGCCCGCCTCAGCCGCGCAGCTCCCGGGTCACGAGGGCGGTGCGCAGCGCAGCGTCCGCAGCTTCGGCCCCCTTGTCCTCCTTCGAGCCGTCGAGGCCCGCGCGGTCGAGTCCCTGCTGCTCGTCGTCGAGGGTCAGCACACCGAACCCGACCGGCTTGCCGGCATCGAGCGCGACCCGGGTGAGGCCGTCGGTGGTCGCCGCCGACACGTACTCGAAGTGAGGGGTCCCGCCGCGGATGATGACGCCCAGCGCGACGACCGCATCCGCACCACCGGCGAAGGCCGCCTGCGCAGCGATCGCGAGCTCGAAGGATCCGGGCACGCGTACCAGTCGGTGCGTGGCCTGCGCTGCCGACAGCACACGCTCGGCTCCGGCGATCAGGCCGTTCGAGATCGTCTCGTGCCAGGTGCCGGCCACGATCACGACATTCAGTCCCCGCCCGTCGATGTTGCCGGTCTCGGGTGCTCCTGCGCCGCTCATTTCTCGTCCTCTCCCGTGGCGAGAGCTTCTGCGAGCTCTGCTTCGCCGATGATGTGACCCATCCGGTCACGCTTGGTCTCCAGGTACTGGTGGTTGTTGGGTCCGACGCCGACGATCAGCGGTACCTGCTCGACGACGTCGAGGCCGAGTTCGCGCAGCTGTGCGACCTTGTCGGTGTTGTTCGTCAGGAGGCGCACCTTCGACACACCCAGGTCGGCGAGGATCCCGGCCGCTGCCGCGTAGTCACGGGCGTCGGCGGGCAGACCCAGCGCGAGGTTGGCGTCGACCGTGTCGAGCCCCTCTTCCTGCAGGCTGTACGCGCGCAGCTTGTTGATGAGCCCGATCCCGCGCCCCTCGTGCCCGCGCATGTAGATGACGACGCCGCTCTCCTTCTCGATCGCGTCGAGGGCGGAGTCGAGCTGCGGACCGCACTCGCACTTCAGCGACCCGAACGCCTCACCCGTCAGGCACTCGGAGTGCACCCGCACGAGCGCCGTCTCGCCGGGCTCACCGGAGACGACGGCGATGTGGTCGGTGCCGGTGATGCGGTCCTTGTACGCCAGGAATCGGAAGCTGCCGTGGGTCGTCGGCACCGTGGCGTCGGCGCGCAGGCTCACGCGACGACCGCGGTGCGCGCTCGGCGTCGCGCCGTCGGGGTCGATCTCGTTGAGGTGGTCGATGAGCTGTTCGATCGTGATGACCGGCACCCCGTCGCGGGCGCCGAGTTCGATCAGGCCCGGAAGGCGCATCATGCTGCCGTCCTCCGCGACGACCTCGGCGATCGCTCCGACGGGGCGGAGCCCGGCCAGCTTCATCAGCTCGACAGCGGCCTCGGTGTGCCCGCTGCGCTCGCGCACGCCGCCGTCCACGGCGCGGAGCGGCAGGACGTGTCCGGGGCGGATGATGCTGGTCGACGTCGACTCCGGATCCGACAGCACGTTCAGGGTGTGTGCGCGATCATGCGCGCTGATGCCGGTCGTGACGCCCTGGGCGGCGTCGACGCTCACGGTGTACGCGGTGGAGCGGGCGTCTTCGCTGGCGGCGACCATCGGCGGCAGGTTCAGGTGATCGGCGAGGTCGGCGGGCATCGGGGCGCAGATGAATCCGGACGACCAGCGCACGGTCCACGCCACCCACTCCGGGGTCGCGAGCTCTGCCGAGAGGATGACATCGCCTTCGTTCTCACGGTTCTCGTCGTCGGCGACGAGGACGGGTCGCCCGGCGCGCAGTGCGTCCAGGGCCTCGGCGATCGTGGAAAGGCTCATCGTGAGCCTCCTTCCGGTGCGGCGCGGAACGCGAGCAAGCGCTCGACGTGCCGGGCGAGGATGTCGGTCTCCAGGTTCACGCGGTCCCCGACGGCGCGGACGCCGAGGGTCGTCGCGGCCAGGGTCTCCGGGATCAGCGAGATCTCGAACCACGGGGAGGGGGCGGCGGGGGCGCTGACGGCGCTCACGGTCAACGAGGTGCCGTCGACCGAGATCGACCCCTTGTCGACGACCAGCGGCGCGAGGTCGGCGGGGAGGCTGATGCGCAGCACGCTCCACTCGACCCCCGGGCGCACCTCGAGCACGTCGCCGGTGCCGTCGACATGGCCCTGGACGATGTGACCGCCGAGCCGGGCGCCGACGGGCATGGCCTTCTCGATGTTCACCCGGGTGCCGACCGTCGCCGACCCGATGGCCGAGACGTCGAGCGTCTGCTTCATCACGTCGGCGTCGAAGGTGTCCGCTGTCGAGCCGACCACGGTCAGGCAGACTCCCGAGACGGCGATCGACTCGCCGTGCACGGCATCCGCGGCGGCTCGGGGCGCGCGCACGGTCAGGCGCCAGCCGTCTCCGGACGGGGCGATCGCGGTGATCTCGCCCATCTCCTCGATGATTCCGGTGAACATCAGGCGGCTCCTTCGTGCTGCGGGTCTTCGTGCTGCGGGTCGGTCTCTTCCACGGGGTGTGCGATCGCGAGGAGGTCGCCCCCGAGGGGCACCCACTCGTCGATGGTGAGGCGCCGGGCCTCGGTGAGGGAACCGACCCCGATGTCGGTCAGCGCGAGTCGCCGGCCGCCGAGCAACACGGGCGCGACGTACGCGAGGATGCGGTCGGCGAACCCGGCCGCGAGGAAAGCGCTGGCGAGGGTCGGGCCCCCTTCGACGAACAGGCTCTGCACACCACGGGAATGCAGATCGGCCAGGATCGCGTGCAGATCATGGGTGTCGAAGAACAGCGGCGTGTGGGGATGCCGACGCACTGCGGCATCGTCCGGAGTGACCCGCGCGCCGATGACCACCGGGATCGGCTGGTGGGGCAGCAGGGCGTCGCCGTCGCGGGCGGTGAGGGAGGGGTCGTCGGCGAGCACGGTGCCGGTGCCGACCGCGATGGCGTCGGCCTCTGCACGGCGTCGGTGCACATCGGCGCGCGCCTCCGGGCCCGTGATCCACATGCTCGAACCGTCGTCCGCAGCGGCGCGCCCGTCCAGACTCTGCGCCCACTTGACCGTGACGTGCGGGCGTCCGAGCCGCTGCGCGGTGAGCCACCCGTCGATCACGGCGTGCGCGGCCTCGGCCTGTTCTCCCGACTCGACGTCGACCCCGGACGCACGCAGCCGATCGGCCCCGCCACCGGAGACGGCGCCCGGGTCGTCGAGTGCGTAGACGACGCGGGCGATGCCGGCCTCGATCAGCGCGACGGCGCACGGACCCGTGCGGCCGGTGTGGTTGCAGGGTTCCAGGGTGACGACGGCCGTGGCGCCGCGGGCCTCGAGCGGGTCGAGCTTCGAGAGCGCGTCGACCTCGGCGTGCGGGGTGCCGGCGCCCTGGTGCCACCCCTCGGCGAGCACCCTGCCTTCGGGGGAGAGGATGACCGCGCCCACCTGCGGGTTCGCCCCTCGTGGTCCGCGGGCGGCGAGGTGGAGCGCGCGAACCATCGCGTCGCGCTCTGCCGCGTTCACTGCCATCCGTCGTCCTCCTCTGAGGCTCCGGGGGTCGGAGGGATGGCGGAACGGACGCACGGATGCGTCTCGTGCTGCCTCCCTTCCGGACTAGCGAAGTCTCCCTCGCATCACCGTCGGTCCCGGAGTTCCACCGGATCGGCATCCCGATCTCTCGAGACGCTCGCGGACTGTCACCGCCGGTTCGGATTCTCACCGACCCCGGAGCACGTTGTTGCTCTGAGTGTACTCAACGCGCCTGCACGCATTTCATTCCACGACAGGGACCTTGTCATTCCACGACAGGGACCTTGCGCCCGCCGCTCGCCACCGCCGTCACTTGAGCAGCCGCGAGAGCCGCCGGTCGGCGAGCACTTTGCCGCCGGTCTGGCAGGTGGGGCAGTACTCGAGCGAACGGTCGGCGAAGAAGACGCTGCGCACCGTGTCGCCGCATACCGGGCAGGCCTCTCCGCGGCGGGCGTGCACCTGCATCCCGCGGCGCTTGGCGTCTTTCAGATCGGCCGGCGGCTTGCCGGAGGCTTCGGCGACCGCTTCCGTCAGCGTCTCGCGCAGGGCGGCGAACAAGAGGTCGATCTCGGCATCGTCCAGCTTTCCGGCGATCGCATACGGCGACATGCGAGCGGCGTGCAGGATCTCGTCGGAGTACGCGTTGCCGATGCCTGCGATCACCGCTTGGTCGCGCAGCAGCCCCTTGATCTGCATCCGGCGCTCATCCAGCAATGCCGCGAACGCCTCTCTGGTGAACGCGGGGTCGAGTGGGTCGGGCCCGAGCCGCGCGATGCCGGGGACCTCCTGCGGGTCGCGGACCACGGAGACGGCGAGTGACTTCTTCGTCCCGGCCTCCGTGAGATCGAAGCCGCTGCCGTCGTCGAGTGCGATGCGCAGCGCGATGGGGGACTTGCCCGGCTTGAGGAGCGTGGTCGGCAGCGCGTCGTACCACCGGAGCCATCCCGCCTTCGCGAGGTGGAACACGAGGTGCAGGTCGTCGCCGCACGAGAGAACCACGAATTTGCCGAGGCGAGCGCAGGCCGTGATCGTGCGTCCCTGCAGCGCGGTGATCGGTGGGTCGTAGGTCTTGAGCGCGGCGATGGCGGCCACGGTCGCCCGCGTGATCGTCCGCCCCACGGCGCGCTCGTCGAGGAAGGTGGTCAGGCCCTGGACTTCCGGCATCTCCGGCATGCGTTCATCCTGTCACCGGCCGCCGACACTGTCACCCGGCGGGCGGCCCTCAGAGCACCGGCCAGTCCACCGGGGTGCGGTCGTCGTCGGGCAACAGCCCCGCGATCCACCCGTCGTCACGGCCGCGCTGGCTGGTCAGCGCCTGGCGCTGCAGACCTTCGTAGCGGAAGCCGAGAGCGCGCGCGGCCCGTGCGGAAGGGACGTTCCCCACCACGGCCTGCCACCGGATGCGGGCGAGGCCGAGATCGGTGAACCCCCAGTCGATCACGGCATGGGCCGCTTCGACGAGGTAGCCCTTGCCGCGCGCGGAGGCCTCGACCCAGTAGCCGAGTTCGGCCGTCGCGCCCGTGAAGTGGTCGGTCCTGTTGTGGAGACCGATCATGCCCACGAGCCCGCCGTCCGCGTAGACGCCCCACACGGCCTCTGTTCCCGCGTTCCAGTGCTCGGTCACCAGGCGCACG
This sequence comes from Microbacterium sp. PI-1, assembly GCF_004337555.1. Lineage (NCBI taxonomy): Bacteria > Bacillati > Actinomycetota > Actinomycetes > Micrococcales > Microbacteriaceae > Microbacterium > Microbacterium sp. PI-1. Next base: position 27,820 of record NZ_SJYZ01000018.1, read on the forward strand.
AAGCCCTCCGCATCCTCGCGCGAGTACGGGCTCGGCACCGTGGTCCAGCGGGGGAGTTCGGGGTCCTGGCACGCGTCGGTGATGGCATCGACGTCGGCATCCGTCGGAGCATGAAGGACGAGACGTTCGGTGGTCAGCACGACGGATTCCATCCCGACAGCCTACGCAGGTGAGCGCTCGTCGTCGGACGGCGGCGGGAGTGTCCGTGGGCGCGACTAGTCTTGTCCGGTGACTGTTCCGGGGATTCTGCGCGCCTTGGAAGAGGCGTCTCTGTACCGTGACGCCCTCAGCTGGGCGCGCACCGACGCCGACCTCGGCCTGGTCGACGGGCTCGACGCGCCGACTCTGGCCGGTTTGCTGGCTCGACGGACCGCGGCGGGACATCCGGCCGCTCTTCTCGCGGTCGTGCCCACCGGTCGCCGGGCGGAGAGTCTGGCGCTGGCGATGCACGCCTACATGCCCGATGCCGACATCCTCACCTTCCCCGCGTGGGAGACGCTGCCGCACGAGCGCCTCAGCCCGAGCCCCGACACCGTCGGTCAGCGGCTGCAGACGCTGCGTCGGATCGCGGAGTGGTCGGGCGACCACCCGTTGATCGTGGTCGCGTCCGTCCGCGCCGCGCTGCAGCCGATCGCAGGGAACCTCGGCGAGATCGCGCCGCTCGAGCTCCTGGTCGGCAGTCGGGGCCACGAACTCGACCGCGTGGTGGAGCAGCTCGTCGAGCGGGCGTACTCGCGCGTCGACATGGTGTCGCGGCGCGGAGAGTTCGCGGTGCGCGGGGGCATCCTCGACGTGTTCCCGCCCACGTCCGAGCATCCCTACCGCGTGGAGTTCTTCGGCGACGAGATCGATCAGATCCGGGCCTTCTCGGTGGCCGACCAGCGTTCGCTTCCGGGCGATGTCCCGAGCGTCGACCTTCCTCCGACCCGTGAACTGCTGCTCACAGCCGACGTCCGCGAACGCGCCCGCGCGCTGATCGGCGGTTTCCCCGCGATCTCCGGCATGCTCGAGAAGATGGCCGAGGGGATCCCGGTCGAGGGGATGGAGTCGCTGCTCCCCGCCGTCGCCGGACCCTTGAAGTCGTTGGCCGAGTACCTGCCGGCCGGGAGCGCGACGGCGGTCATCGATCCCGAGCGCGCGAGCGCACGTGCCATCACCCTGGGCGACACGAACCGCGAGTTCCTCGACGCCGCCTGGAGCGCGGCCACCTCCGGCGCTTCCGCGCCCATCGATCTGGGGGCCGGGGATTTCCTGACGATCGCCGAGCTCCGGGAGGTCGTGCGCGACCGCGGCGGCGTGTGGTGGCGGCTCAGCCCGTTCGGCGCCGGCCTCGGCGAGGGCGAGGTGGAGGCGACCAACCTCGGCGCCGCCGTCATCCCCTCCTTCCACGGCAACGTCGACGGGGCCATCTCCTTCGTCGAGGCGAAGGTGACCGACGGATGGCGCGTGGTCGTGATCGCCGCCGGTCACGGACTGGTCGATCGTGCACGCGACGTCCTCGCAGACCGGGGCCTGGCCGCTCGCGTGCTCGAGACGCTCGACGAGGCGCCGGAGCCCGGTGTCGCGACGCTCGTCACCGGTTCCGTCGAAGCGGGCTTCCAGATCGAGGAGGCGAAGCTCGCGGTCCTCACCGACAACGAGTTCTACGGCCGCACGATCGGCGGCGACCAGCGCGTCGTCAAGAAGCTCGCCTCCCGCCGCAAGAACGTCGTCGATCCGCTCCAGCTCAAGCAGGGCGACTTCGTCGTGCACGCCACGCACGGCATCGGCCGGTTCGTCGAGATGACGCAGCGGGAGGTGTCGACCGGGGGACGCAATGCCGCCAAGTCGGTCCGCGACTACCTCGTGCTCGAGTACGCACCGTCCAAACGCGGCTACCCGGGCGACAAGCTCTTCGTGCCGACCGACCAGCTCGACCTGCTCTCGAAGTACGTCGGCGGCGAAGCGCCCACGCTCTCGAAGATGGGCGGAAGCGACTGGTCGCAGGCCAAGGGCAAGGCGCGCAAGGCGGTCCGCGACATCGCCGTCGAGCTCGTGAAGCTCTACTCCGCGCGCATGAGCGCCAAGGGACACGCCTTCGGTCCGGACACGCCGTGGCAGCGCGAGCTGGAGGAGGCGTTCCCGTTCGCCGAGACGCAGGACCAGCTGCAGACCATCGACGAGATCAAGGCCGACATGGAGCGGCCGATCCCGATGGACCGACTGCTCTCGGGGGATGTCGGCTTCGGCAAGACCGAGGTCGCCGTCCGTGCCGCGTTCAAGGCGATCCAGGACGGCAAGCAGGTCGCCATGCTCGTGCCCACCACGCTTCTCGTGAAGCAGCACCTCGAGACCTTCACCGAGCGCTTCGCCGGGTTCCCGGTCAAGGTGCGGCCGTTGTCGCGCTTCCAGACCGACAAGGAAGCCCGGCTCACCCTCCAGGGGCTGTTGGAGGGCTCGGTCGACATGGTGATCGGCACCCACCGCATCCTCACCGATCAGGTGATGTTCAAGGATCTCGGCCTCATGATCATCGACGAGGAGCAGCGGTTCGGGGTCGAGCACAAGGACTCGCTCAAGAAGATGAAGACCAACGTCGACATCCTCGCCATGAGTGCCACCCCCATCCCGCGCACGCTCGAGATGGCGGTCACGGGCATCCGGGAGATGTCGACGCTGGCGACTCCGCCCGAGGACCGTCATCCGATCCTCTCGTTCGTCGGTCCCCGCAGCGACAAGCAGATGGCCGCCGCGATCCGACGTGAGATCCTGCGCGAGGGGCAGATCTTCTTCGTGCACAACCGCGTGCAGTCCATCCAGCGCGTGGCGAGCGAGCTCGCCGAACTCGTGCCGGAGGCCCGCATCGCCGTCGCCCACGGACAGATGGGCGAGCACCAGCTCGAACAGGTCGTCGACGACTTCTGGGAGCGCAAGTTCGACGTCCTCGTCTCGACGACCATCATCGAGACCGGCCTCGACATCGCCAACGCGAACACGATCATCATCGACCGCGCCGACAAGTACGGGCTCAGCCAGCTGCACCAGCTTCGAGGTCGTGTCGGACGAGGGCGCGAGCGCGCGTACGCGTACTTCCTCTACGACGAGACCAAGCCGCTCTCCGAGACCGCGGCAGACCGTCTGCAGACGATCGCGGTCAACAACGACCTCGGCTCCGGCATACAGGTCGCGCTGAAAGACCTCGAACTGCGGGGGGCGGGCAACCTCCTCGGTGCCGAGCAGGCCGGACACATCGCCGGCGTCGGATTCGACCTGTACCTGCGCATGATCGGCGAGGCCGTGGCGACCTTCCGCGGCGACGAGGTCGAGACCGGACAGGAGCTGCGACTGGAATTGCCGCTCGATGCGCGCATCCCCGAGTACTACATCGACAGCGAGCGTCTGCGACTCGAGGCCTATCAGAAGCTCTCGGCGGCCTCGGCGGCGACGGCGAAGGACGAGGCCATCGACCTCGTGATCGAGGAGCTCGTCGACCGCTACGGCACACCGCCGGAAGAGGTGGAGGGCCTGGTCGCGGTCTCGCGTCTGCGGCGCCGTGCCGCCCGCGCCGGGCTCACGGATGTGGTCGTGATGGGGTCGAACCTGCGCATCGCGCCCGCACGCCTCGAAGACTCGATCAAGGTGCGGTTGCAGCGGCTGTATCCGAAGGCGAAGCTCGTGGCCGGGGGAGAGGCGCTGGTCGTGCCGATGCCCATGGTTCCCGCAGCGGTCGGCGTCGGTCTCGAGCCGCTGCCCGATGCACAGCTGCTCGAGTGGGTCGGACAGCTGTTCACCGCGATCTTCCCCGAGCCGGTCGCGGCCGAGTAACGCGCGGCGACCGGCGACGGTACTAGTCTGGCCGCATGTTGTACGAGCACCTCGGGGCTCGGCCCCGCATCCATGACACCGCCGTCATCGCCCCCACCGCCGTCGTCTCGGGCGACGTGGAGATCGGGCCGGGCTGCCAGGTGCTGCACGGCGCCGTGATCACGGCCGAAGGAGGAGCGATCACTCTCGGCGAGCACGTGATCGTGATGGAGAATGCGCTCATCCGGGCGACCGCCGCGAACGCGGTGCACATCGGCGCGCACACCCTGATCGGCACACTGTCGAGCATCGCGGGCGCGACCGTGGGTGAGGAGACGTTCCTCGCCTCGGGGTCGCGTCTGTTCAACGGTTCCCTGGTGGGGGCGCGCTGCGAGGTACGCGTCAACGCGATCGTCCTCCGTCGCGCCGTCCTGCCCGAAGGCACGGTGGTCCCGATCGGCTGGGTGGCGGTCGGTGATCCGGTGCAGCTCTTCTCGCCGGACCGTGAGGACGACATCGCGGCCGCCCAGCCCGACCTCGACTTCCCCGGGCACGTCTTCGGCGTCGACCGGGACACCCCCGACCTGATGGTGCAGCTCACCGAGCGCTACGGCAGCTCCCTCGCGCGGCATGCGCAGGACGTGCATCTCGACGACGCACACCGCCGCCCCCACCGCTCCTGACCGCCGGCGCGGTCCCTCACGAGCCCTTCCCGTCGCGATATGTCAGCCGAAATCAGCCGAAACGGTGACATATCGCGACCGGAACGGAGAGGGCGAGGGATCAGATGACGCCCTGGGCGAGCATCGCGGCGGCGACGCGCTCGAAGCCCGCGATGTTGGCACCGGCCACGTAGTCACCTGCGACACCGTGACGCTCCGCGGCGTCGAACGCGGCATCGTGGATGTCCGCCATGATCTCGCGCAGCTTGTTCTCGCTGTCCCCGAAGCTCCAGCGCTGGCGCGACGCGTTCTGGCTCATCTCGAGGGCCGAGGTCGCGACCCCGCCCGCGTTGGCGGCCTTTCCGGGGGCGAACAGCACACCCGCCTTCTGGAACGCGTCGACGGCATCCGGCACACACGGCATGTTCGCGCCTTCCGACACCACGCGCACGCCGTTGGCGATCAGCGCTTCGGCGTCGGACAGGCTGACCTCGTTCTGCGTGGCCGAGGGCACCGCGATGTCGACCGGGACCTCCCAGACGCTGCCGCCCTCGATGAAGCGTGCGCTCGGGCGACGGTTGGCGTACTCGACGATGCGGGCGCGCTCGACCTCCTTGAGCTGACGGAGCAGGTCGACGTCGATGCCGGCGTCGTCGACGACGTAGCCGGAGGAGTCGGAGGCGGTCACCGGGGTCGCGCCGAGCTGCGTGGCCTTCTGGATCGCGTAGATCGCGACGTTGCCGGAGCCCGAGATGCCCACGCGCTTGCCGGCGAGGGAGTCGTCGTGCACAGCGAGCATCTCCTGGGCGAAGAACACCGCGCCGTATCCGGTCGCCTCTGTGCGCACCTCCGCGCCGCCCCACCCGGTGCCCTTGCCGGTGAACATGCCCGACTCGTGGCGGTTGGTGATCTTGCGGTACTGGCCGAACAGGTAGCCGATCTCGCGGCCGCCCACCCCGATGTCGCCGGCGGGGACGTCGGTGTGCTCTCCGAGGTGACGGTAGAGCTCGTTCATGAACGACTGGCAGAAGCGCATGACCTCGGCGTCGGACTTGCCGTGCGGATCGAAGTCGGATCCGCCCTTGCCGCCGCCGATGCCCTGACCGGTGAGCGCGTTCTTGAAGATCTGCTCGAACCCGAGGAACTTGATGATCGACAGGTCGACCGAGGGGTGGAAGCGCAGCCCACCCTTGTACGGGCCGAGCACCGAGGAGAACTGCACGCGGTAGCCCCGGTTGACCTGCAGCTTTCCGGAGTCGTCGACCCACGGTACGCGGAACAGGATCTGACGCTCGGGCTCGACGAGCCGTTCCAGGATCCCGCCCTCGACGTATTCCGGGTGCTGCTCCAGGACCGGCGCGATCGAGTGCAGCACTTCGTGGACGGCCTGCTGGAACTCCGGCTCATGCGGGCTGCGGGCGAGCACCGTGTCGAAGACGGGCTGCACGGCGGGGGCGAGCGGGTGGAAGTCGACGGGAGTCGTAGCGGTCACGCGGAAGGGGCTTTCTGGTGGGGGATGGTGGTGCAGGCGATCGTGTCGCGTGAGGCTTCGCCGGATCCGGCGCGAGATTTCACTCTAGCGGCGGTCCATCGTGGGCGACGCACGCGGCAGGCGGGGCGCCGGTCACCCGGTGTTCTGCAGGCCGGCGGCGACTCCACTCACCGAGAGCAGGAGCAGCCGCTGCTGTTCGGCGTCGGCTCCCGAGCCCGTCGGCTCCTCGTCCGCGGAGCGCAGCGCGCGCAGTGCACGCAACTGCAGGAGCGAGAGCGCATCCACGTAGGGGCTGCGCAGCTGCACGGCGCGTTGCAGGACCGGCTTGTTCTCCAGGAGGCTGTCGCCGCCGGTGAGCCGGATCACCCAGCGCCGCGTGGTCGCCAGCTCATCGAGGACGAGCTGAGCGAGGTCGTCACGGTCGCCGAGGGCGAGATACTCCCGGGCGATGCGCTCATCCGTCTTGGCCAGGCTCATCGCCACGTTGTCGATCATCGTGTGCAGCAGCGGCCACTCGCGGTACGCCTCGGCAAGGAGCTCCTCATCGCCGACGGCGTCCAGTGCGGTGCCGAGCCCGAACCAGCCCGCGAGGTTGATGCGCGCCTGCGTCCACGCGAACACCCACGGGATCGCCCGCAGATCTTCCAGCGACTCGACCGAGAGTCCTCGGCGTGCGGGGCGGGACCCGAGTGCGAGCAGGCCGATCTCCTCGAGCGGCGTCACGGTGGCGAACCACGGGGCGAAGCCGTCCGCCTTCACGAGTGAGAAGAAGCGCTCCCGCGAGGCGGCGTCCATGATCGAGGCGATCTCGGCGTAGCGCTCGGCGGCGCGGCTGGTGCGCGCTTCCTCCGTGGGGGAGGACGCCAGCAACGTCGCGGCGGCGACCTGGTCGATGTGCCGCATCGCGATGGCGGGCTCGCCGTAGCGCGCGAAGATGACCTCGCCCTGCTCGGTGAGCTTGAACCGACCGTCCACCGAGTGCGGCGGCTGCGCGAGGATGGCGGAGTTCGCAGGTCCTCCACCGCGGCCGAGGGCGCCGCCGCGACCGTGGAAGAGCGTCAGGACGATGCCGGACTCCTGCGCCCAGCGGGCGATCTTCTCCTGCGCCTCGTACAGGGCCAGGTTCGCGGCGACCGGACCGACGTCCTTGGACGAGTCCGAGTAGCCGAGCATGACTTCGAGGCGGTTGCCCGTGGCGGCCATGCGTTCGCGGAACTCCGGGAACGTCACGGCTTCGGCGAGGATGCCCGGCGCGGCCTGCAGATCGGCGAACGTCTCGAACAGCGGGACCACGTCGAGCACCGGGGCGTCGTCGCCCAGGGCGTACCGCGCGAGGCGATGCACGTTGGCGAGATCAGAGGCGGCCTGGGTGAACGAGACGACGTAGCGCCCCGCGGCCCGCACACCGCGATCGCGCTGGATGTCCGCGATCGCGCGGAAGACCTCCAGCACCTCCTCGGTCTGGGCGCTGAGAGCCTCGCCGGCGTCCAGCTCGGCCAGCGCCTTGGCGTGCACCTGCGAGTGCTGACGCACCTCGAGCTCGGTCAGGTGGAAACCGTAGGTCTCCACCTGCCAGATCAGGTGCTGCACGCCGCCGAATGCGTGACGCTTCGCGCCGGCATCCGCGAGCGACGACTGCACGGCCCGCAGATCGGCGAGAAGCTCTTCGGGGCGGGCGTAGGCCCGTGCACCATCGCCCTGACGGGTGGCGGCGATGCGGCGCGCCATCACCAGCAGCACGCGACGGTGGGGCTCGTCCGGCGAGCGGGTCGCGAGTTCCGCGGCCAGCTCGGGGTCTCCGGCCGCGAAGCGGTCCCAGAGTGCCGTGACGTCGGCGCTCGGCGGGGTGTCGTCCGCCGAGAGCGTGAGTGCACGACCGATCCGCTCGAGCGCGCGCTCGAGGCCGCGCAGCACATGGTCGGCGGCGATCTGCGAGGCTTCGCGGGTCACGGAGGCGGTGACGAACGGGTTGCCGTCCCGATCGCCGCCCACCCACGAGCCGATCCGCACGAACGCGGGCACGACCGGGGCGCTGGCGCCGGATTCCTCGCCGCGCAGGGCGTCATCGATGCGGCGATAGACGTGCGGAACGGTCGTGAACAGCGTCTCGTCGAACACGCCCATCACGGTGCGGACCTCGTCGGTCGGGGACGGCTTCTGCGACCGCAGGGGAGCCGTGCGCCAGAGCGTGTCGATCTCCTCCAGCATGCGCCGGCGAGCACGGTGCTCCTCCGAGCCGCCCTCGCTCGCTGCGTCGTGCTGCGTGAGGAGTTCGGACAGGCGACGGATGCTCGACGAGACCGCGCGGCGGCGGGCCTCGGTCGGATGCGCGGTGAAGACCGGGTGGAAGCGCAGGCCCTCCAGGCGCCGGCGCGCCTCGTCGTCGCCGACCTCGGTCCGCAGTCGCGCGTATGCGGTCGCGACGGTGTCGGCGGCATCCTCGCGTCCCGGCTGCCCTGCGCGCTCGCGCAGCACGCGCACGCGTTGGTGCTCCTCGGCGAGGTTCACCAGGTGGAAGTAGCAGGTGAACGCGCGCGCGACCTCGTCGGCGCGGGCGACCGTGAACGACTCGGCGATCGCCGCGGCGCGCTCGAACGCGTCGGGGGTCTCCTGGTCGTAGGCCTGGATCGTGGCGAGCCGGAGGCGTTCGACGTCTTCGAAGAGTCCGTCGCCGCCGGCTTCGCGCAGTACCTGCCCGAGCAGCTGCCCGAGCATCCTGACGTCGGTGCGCATGGCATCGGGGATGCCGCGGCCGGCTTCGAAACGGCCGATCACGCGGATCGCCTCGGTGTTCGTGGGTTCGGAGAAGGAGTGTGCGGGGGTCACACTTCGAGAGTATCCCGCACGCCGAGGGTGTTCTGCACGCATGACGGACGCCGGACGGACGCGCCGGACCGCGGAGCGCGGATCGCGGAAGGCACGGGGACCGCGGGGTGAGCCGGGACCATACGATGGGACGGATGCGCATCTCAGCGAACCCCCTCCGCGGGCAGCAGTTCCCCGCCGTCCTCCTCCTCCTCGCGGCCGGTCTCGGCTTGTTGCTCGCGAACCTGCCCACGCACGATCCGTTGGCCGCCTTCCTCGACTTCCACATCGCGGTGCCGGGGACGGACCTCGACCTGTCGATCGAGCACTGGGTGTCGGACGGACTCCTCGCGGTCTTCTTCCTCGTGGTCGCCATCGAGCTGCGCCACGAACTCACCCACGGCGAGCTCGATTCCCTGCGCAAGGCCGTGCAGCCCGCGATCGCGGCGACCGGCGGAGTCCTGGTCCCGATCGCGGTGTACCTGCTGATCGCCGGGGGAGACAGCTCGACGTCTTCGGGGTGGCCCATTCCGACCGCGACCGACATCGCTTTCGCCCTCGGTGTGCTGGCGATGTTCGGGAAGGGTCTGCCGTCTCGTGTGCGCGTCTTCCTGCTCGCCCTCGCGATCCTCGATGACATCATCGGCATCATCTTCATCGCGGTCCTCTTCGCCGGCGACGTGCAGTGGCTGCTGCTCGGCCTCGCGGTCGTGGGGGTCGCCGTGTTCTGGGCCCTCAGCCGCTTCCTGCATGCGAAGGGGCACCCGCTGATCGCCGTCGCGATGGTCGTGGTCGGTGTCGTGACGTGGGGCCTCGTGGCTTCGTCGGGCATCCACGCCACGATCGCCGGTGTGCTGCTGGGGCTCGTCATGGCTCCGGTTCCGGCCGCCCGCACGCGTCACGCGCTCGAGCCGTCCGTGAACGGGGTGATCCTTCCGATCTTCGCCTTCGTCGCGGCGTTCGTGGTGATCCCCGCCCTCTCGCCCACGCAGCTCTCTCCGGCCTTCTGGGGGATCGTGGTCGCGTTGCCGGTCGGCAAGATCATCGGGATCTCGCTGTTCGGCTGGCTTGCGATGCACATCCGTCCGAAGGGCTCGGATCCGGCGCTGCCGTTCGCCGACATCCTCGCGGCCGGGGCGCTCGGCGGGATCGGGTTCACCGTGTCGCTGCTGTTGGCGAATCTCGCGTTCGCCGACGATCGCGGTATCCGGGACCAGGCGATCCTCGGCGTGCTCGTCGGGTCGTTGATCGCCCTTCTGCTTTCTGCGCTCATCGTGTCGTTGCGTGCGCGCTGGTACCGTCGCACCGCATCCGCCTCGTCCTGAGCGCGGAGCCGGTTCCGCTCTGTTCGAAGGAGGACGCATGAGCTCTCATCCTGAGCCCGGTGCCGGGGTGGACGATCCGCTCCGCGCCGCTGCCGAGACCATGCGGGAGGTGCGCGCGCGTTGCGTCTGGTCGCAGCGCATCACGCACCAGGACCTGGTGCCGTATCTGATCGAGGAATCGCACGAGGTGATCGACGCGGTCGAGACCGGCACCCGGGACGATCTGCGCGAGGAGCTGGGCGATCTGCTCTGGCAGGTGCTGTTCCATGCGGCGATCGCCGCGCAGGACCCCGAGGATCCGTTCGACATCGACGACGTGGCACGGACGCTCACCGAGAAGATGGTGCGCCGGCATCCGCATGTCTTCGCCGGTGAGGTCGCCGAGACCCCGGAGCAGGTGCTCGTGCACTGGAACGCGGCGAAGGCCGCGGAGAAGCGCACCCGCCGCAGCGTGCTCGACGGCGTGCCGCGGGGGATGCCGGCACTCGCCCTCGCCCAGAAACTGGTCGGCCGCGCCGCTCAGGTGGAGGTGGCGGTCGAACCCGGCGACGAGGCTGACGTTCCGGCATCGGAAGCCGAGCTCGGTGACGCATTGCTCGCGCTGGTGGCGACGGCCCGCGTCGCGGGGTGGGATGCGGAGCGCGCACTCCGCGAGCGCCTGCGCGTGCTCGAGGACGACGTGACAGCGGCCGAAGCGGCCTCCTGATCGTCCGGGCGCACGGACCCTCGGGCCGACCTGGGAAGATGGACCTGTGGCTACTGTGAACCCGCCGCGCGGTATGCGCGACATCCTCCCCGCCGACAAGGCTCGCCGTGAGCGCGTGCTCTCCGTCATCCGCGAGCGCTACCTCGCGCACGGCTTCGATGAGATCGAGACGCCCGTCGTCGAGGACTACGATCGCCTCCATGCCGGGATCGGTGGCGACAACGAGAAGCTCTCGTACAACATCCTCCGTCGCGGCCTCGATGCCGACGCGATCCGGGCCGCGGCCGACGACCCCGCCGCACTCTCGGACCTCGGTCTCCGCTACGACCTGACCGTGCCGCTCGCGCGCTTCTACGCGAGCAACCGCGGCCAGCTCCCCACCGTCTTCCGGTCGATCCAGATCGGCCCGGTGTGGCGCGCCGAGCGGCCGCAGAAGGGGCGCTATCGGCAGTTCGTCCAGTGCGACATCGACATCATGGGCGATGACTCCTCACGGGCCGAGGCGGAGCTGATGGTCGCCTCCCTCGACGCCGTCGACGCGCTCGGACTCGACGGCGCGACCGTGCGGATCAATGACCGCCGGGTGCTGGACTGGATGCTGGACAGCTTCGGCTTCACGGCCGAGGAACGCCCCGGGGTGCTCATCACGATCGACAAGCTCGACAAGATCGGACCGGAGGGCGTCGTCGCGGAGCTGCGCGAGCGCAGCGCTTCCGCGGCCGCCGCCGACGCCTTCGATGCTTTCCTGCAGCGCCCGCAGACGATGGAGTACCACCCGTTCGGGGAGCGGCAGATCCGCAAGGCGCTGCCCGAGGGAGCACCCGTCGAGCTCGTCGAGCACCTGGTCGGCATCGGCGAGGCGGTCGCAGCGGGGCGGGGGCAGTCCGACATCCCGCTCGTGTTCGACCCGTTCCTCGTGCGCGGCATGGGCTACTACACGGGCACGATCTTCGAGCTCGCGCACCCCTCCGTCGGATACTCGCTCGGGGGCGGCGGGCGCTACGACGGCATGATCGGGCGGTTCCTCGGCCAGCAGGTTCCGGCGGTCGGGTTCTCGCTCGGGTTCGAGCGCCTCGTCGACCTGATCGCCGAGGAGAAGGACACCGTGGCCCAGGCCGTGGTCCTGATCCACGATGCGGACGTCCCGGTGCAGGAGCTGGTCCGGCAGAAGGCCGCGCTGATCGCCGAGGGCACCCGCGTACGGCTGGAGCGACGGACGAAGAACGTCAAGGCGCTGCTCGAGCGGTCGGCGGCCGACGGCTACACGGCTTTCGCGATGGTCACGGCGGGCGCGGGCGACCTGGAGGTCAAGCCGCTCTCCTGATGCCTGCCCGGGGCACGAGAGCGGCGTCGGGCCGTTCACGCCGTGTTCACGGTGATCGGGTCGAATCGGGTCATGAGCCGGTTCCGTCTCGTGATGCTCGCGGCGCTGATCGCCGTGACGGTGGCGGCGTCCGTCCGTCTGGTGCTCGTGCAGCAGGCTGCGCTCGCACGGAAGCGCATCGGCAAGCCGCTGGGGGAGGAGTCGCTCGATGCGGATCGCGTCTGGCGTGGCGCGCTCGACGGGGAACCGCTCGATCTGCTGATGCTCGGCGACTCCATCGCCGCCGGTCTCGGGGCCGAGCGTCGCAAGGAGACGCTCGGCGGGCGTCTGGCGAAGGCGATCGGACGCCGGATGCACCGTCCGGTGCGGCTGCGTACGGCGGCAGTCGTCGGCTCGGAGTCACCCGACCTGACTGCTCAGCTCGATGCCCTCCCCGCCGGGTACCGTCCGCACGTCGCGGTGATCGTGGTGGGCGGCAACGATGTGACGCATCGGCTGCCCGTGGCGCTGTCGGCGCAGCACCTGCAGGAGACGATCCGCAGGCTGAGCGCGCTCGGGGTCGAGGTCGTCGTGGGCACGTGCCCCGACCTCGGGGCGTTGCGCCCGGTGCCGCAGCCTCTCCGTCGGATCGCGTCGAGCCTGTCGCGTCGTCTCGCCGAGATCCAGGACGAGACGGCGCGACAGGCAGGCGCGGAGGCGGTCGATCTGCGTCGCGCGGTGGGGCCGATGTTCTTCGACGAGCCGGAGACGATGTTCAGCCTGGACCGGTTCCACCCGAGTGCCCTGGGTTACCGCCGTACGGCCGAGGCCCTGACACCCGCCGTGTGCCGGGCGGTGGAGCGGTCGCTCAGCTCGCGTCGGCGGGAGCCTCGCTGAACGATGCCGCCCATTCCGCGACCCGTCGGCTGCTCTCTTCCTCGGAGATGTCCTCGACGCGCGTCATGACGGACCAGCGCACGCCGAACGGATCGCGGATGCTGGCGAACCGATCGCCGGAGACGAAGAGGGCCGGTGCTTCGCGCACGGTGGCTCCGGCGACCACGGCCTTCTCGACGACGGTGTCGACGTCGGAGACGTAGAGACCCATCGAGTAGCAGTCGTCATCGCCCTCGGGTGCGCGGACGAGGTGGTACTCCGGATTCGGTTCGCCCAGCTGGAGACGGCCCAGCCCGAAGTCGAGGTCGGCGTGCACGACGACGCCGCCGAACTCGGTGACGTCGACGACCCGCGCGCCGAACACGTCGCGATAGAAGTCGATCGCCTGCTTCGCGCCTCGGATCGCCAGGAACGGGGTGAGGGAGGTGGCCCCGTGCGGGCGGCCGTCGGTGGTGTGGGTGCCGGTGGCGCCGGTGGTCGGGGTGGCTGTCGTGGAGGTGTCGTCGCTCATGTCGCCACGGTACGTCCCGCGGGCGGACCATGGCTTGAAGATCCGCGACAACCTCCGCACGTCGGTGGCAGCGCCTACCCTGGCCCCATGGTGAATCCGACTCGTGGCGTGCTCTATCCGGCGCGGCTCCCGGAATTCCATCGGCTGCCCGCGCCGGCGGAGGTCGCGGAGCTGGTCGTGTGGTTCTGGATCCCGGAGTGGGACATCGCCGCCGGGCGCTCATCGCGGCAAGAGATGGTGGCCTACCCCGCGCTCAACCTCGTCGTGGATGCCGATGCCGTGATGCTGTCCGGTGTGACGACCCGCGTCTCCCACCGCGACCTGCGAGGGCGAGGCTGGGCGGTCGGTGCCCTGCTGCGCCCCGCCGCGGTGGCCGCGCTGATCGACGACCCGGCTGCGTTGATCGACGGCGAGCGCGCACTGACCGCACCCGAGACCGCGGTGGCCGCGCTCCGCCACGACGTGGTGGCCGCGATGGCCTCGGGCGACGGGCGCCGGGAACGAGCGGTGGAGGTCTTCGCACGGTGGCTCGCGGATCGGGTCGGGGCGGTGAGCGAGCCCGACCGGCAGGCGAACGCGTTGACGGACGTGCTGATGGACGACGCCGCGGTGCTCACGCCGGAGGAGGCGGCGACGCGCCTGGGGGTCTCCGTGCGGACCCTGCAGCGGATGACGCATCGTCATGTGGGCATCTCGCCGGCCGCGATGATCCGGCGACGGCGTCTGCAGGAGGCGGCACAGCGCGTCCGGGATCAGCCGGGCGTCGACCTCGCCTCGATCGCGGCCGACCTCGGGTACTCCGACCATGCCCATCTCACCCGCGACTTCCAGTCGGTCCTGGGCATCGCGCCGCGGGTGTACCGCGCCGAGTCGAGCCTCTGAGATCAGGATCGGGAGACGCGCAGACGCACCAGCCGATAGGTGACGCCGAGGAGGACCACCGCTACTCCGATGAGCGAGGCGAGCACGGGAAGCGTGTTCACCAGCAGGAGGCAGCCGAGTGCTCCGAGCACCTGCAGCGCGCGGGGGTAGCGGCGAGCGCTTCCGGCCTGTCGGAAGGCGGCCGCATTCGCGATGAGGTAGTACAGGAGCACTCCGAACGACGAGAACCCGATGGCGTCGCGGAGATCAGCGACGAGGACGATCGCGATCACGGCGATCGCGATCACGATCTCTGCGCGCTGCGGCACCTGATGGCGCTGATCGATCTTCGCCAGGAACCTCGGCACGTCGCTCTCCCGTGCCATGGCCAGCGTGGTGCGTCCGATGCCGGTCAGCAGCGCGAGGAGGGCTCCGAGTGAGGCGGCCGCGGCGGCCACGCGCACGATCGGCGTGAGCGCGGGCCATCCGGTCGCCAGGAGCACGTCGACGAGGGGAGCGGTCGACTCCGCCGCGTCGGCGCCGAGCACGAGGACCACCACGACCGCCACGAGCAGGTAGACGACGACGGCACCACCCAGCGCGACCACGATGGCACGGGGGATGGTGCGCGCGGGGTCGACCACCTCTTCGCCCATCGTCGCGATGCGGGCGTAACCGGCGAAGGCGAAGAACAGCAGGCCAGCCCCCTGCAACACGCCGTACGCCGTGGCGTCGGGCAGCGGAGCCGCGCTGGTGATCGCGCCGAACCCGAACCCGAACCCGACCGCGACCGCGATCCCGAGGAGCGAGCAGACGACCAGCACGCGGGTGAGCATCGCGGTGCGCGTGACGCCGAGGCAGTTCACGATCGCGAGCGCGGCGACCGCGGCGACCGCCACCGGAACGGTCCATCCTTCGGGGGCGGCATAGGCGGCGAACGTCATCGCCATGGCGGCGCAGCTGGCGATCTTGCCGATCACGAAGCTCCAGCCGGCGACGAAGCCCCACCAGGGGCCGATCTCCGCGCGTGCATAGGCGTAGGTCCCGCCGGCGACCGGATGGGCAGCGGCGAGCTGCGCCGATGATGTGGCATTGCAGTACGCGACGACGGCGGCGATGGCGAGCGCGACGAAGACTCCGCTTCCCGCGACGCCGATCGCCGGTGCCCACACCGCGAACACGCCGGCACCGATCATGGAACCCAGGCCGATGGCGACGGCGTCCGTGAGTGTCAGGCGACGAGCGAGGGGCATCCCGTCATCGTGGCATGCGACGGTGAACGGCGGGTGACGGCGGTCAGCTCCGTGCGGCGGTGACCCGCTTCTTCTCGCGGATGTAGACCTCGCGGCGCACCTTCGCGACGACGTCGCCCTCGCGGTCGGTGATGACCGTCTCGAACCACTCGAGCACCTTGGCCCCGCCGCGCGCACGCTCGCGGATCTCCTCGGCCTTCTCCTTCGACACCTCGAACTCGGCCGTGAGCACGCCTCGTCCCGGCTTGAGGAACTCGATCTCGCCGCGCGTGTCCCACACGACATGGTCGCGGCCGAGCTGGTGCATCACCAGCATGAAGAAGTACGGGTCGGTCATCGCCGACATCGAGCCGCCGAACGCGGTCTTGACGTAGTTGCGGGTGAAGACGTTGACGTGCAGTTCCACGGTGGCGTGCGTCCAGTCCTCACTGAAGCGGCGGATGCGGATTCCGCTGAAGAGATTGGGGATCCACAGGCTCATACCGATCGCGAGACGGCGGGGAGTGATGCGCATGAGGTCAGTGTGGAGTACCGCTCCGAGAGCGACAAAGACGTGTGGAGGATTGTGACAGTTGTTCTAGTTCGCATAGAATAACTAGAGATTCGAGGGGAGGGGGCCACATGCTCATCCGTGTCGATGTCGACAGCCCGCGTGCGCTGTACGACCAGGTGGCGACCTCCGTCCGCTCCGACATCCTCGCCGGCGTCCTGGCTCCCGGGGACCGGCTCCCCGCGGCGCGCGATGTCGCCGAAGCGCTGTCGATCAATCAGCACACCGTGCTCCACGCCTACCAGCGGCTGCGCGACGAAGGGCTCGTCGACCTCCGCCGGGGCCGAGGGGCGGTCATCGCAGCATCGGCGGCACCGCTCGCCGAACTCGCCCATGACATCGACGACCTGGTGCGCCGCGCCGCTGCGCTCGGTGTCTCCGCCGATACGCTCGCGGGCATCGTGCGCTCCCATCGAGAGGTCCGCTCCGACCTCGACCACTCCGACCGTCGCGAGGAGGACTCGCCATGACCACCTACGACCTCACCCGCACGCCACCGCCGCTCCTGAAGCGCGCCCGACGGATGTTCTTCCTCGTCGCCGTGCTCGTGCCGATCGTGATCACGACGGTCGCGCTGGTGGTGCTGCTCTCCTGGTTGCCGTCGCTTCCGGAGCAGGTCGCGACCCACTGGGGTGTCGACGGCGCCGACGGGTTCGGACCCGCGGCCACGTATCTCTGGCTCCTGCTCGGGGTGGGCCTCGGGATCCCCGCGCTGATGGTCGTCACGACACTCGTCGCGGTCGGGTCGCACTGGGGCGGCGCAGCGCGGCTGATGGGTGCGCTCGCCGCCGGGATGGCGGCCTTCGCCGCGGTCACGAGCATCGGGTCGCTCGCGATCCAGCGCGATCTGTCCGAGTCCTCCGAAATCCCCGGCATCGGCGGTGTCGTCGCCGTTTCCTTCGTCGCGCTCCTCGTCGTCGCCGGAGCGGCCTGGGCCGTGCAGCCTCGCGTCCGCGCTCCCCGGGGCCGCACGCTCGAGCCGCGGTACGCAGTGCACATCGAGAAGGGGGAACGCGTCGTGTGGATCGCCACGACGAGCATGCCCCGCGGTGTGGTCGCCTTCCTCCTCGTCGTGCTGCTCGGACTCGTCGCGCTCGCCGCGTACCTGCTCGGGACCGGAACCGAGGGAGGAGGGATCGTCGCTCTCGTGGTGCTCGTCGTGGGCCTCTCGCTGGCGGCCACGGCCTCCTTCCGCGTCATGATCACGCCGGAGGGCTTCGCTGCGCGGGCGCTCCTGGGGTGGCCGCGGGTCCGTGTCCCGCTCGACGAGGTCGAGTCGGCGCGCGCCGTCGACATCTCGCCGTTCGGTGAGTTCGGCGGATGGGGATGGCGCGTCGCCGTCGACGGCCGTTCGGGTATCGTCCTGCGCCGGGGGCCGGCGATCGAGGTCTCGCGCCGCGGTCGACGTCCCTTCCTCGTGACGATCGACGGCGCAGAGGAGGCGGCCGCACTGCTGCAGGCGTATGTCGACCGCACGCGAACATCGGGCACGATGCCCACCGACACCGGAAAGGCGACGTCATGATCGACTCCACTCCACAACTGCGGCGCGTGCCCTGGGCCGCCGTCCTTCTCTTCGTCGTCGTGGCCTTCGCCCTGGCGTGGCTGGTGGCGCTGCCGCTGTGGCTCGGTGACGGACTCGCCGAACCGCTGACCGTCGTGCTGCTCCCGCTGATGATGTGCACTCCGGCGGTCGCCGCGGTCATCGTGACCTTCGCGATGGGGGTTCCCGGTCGGGGTGGGCGCGCCCGGTTCCTCGGACTCTGGCCGCTGCGTCCCGCGAAGCGCGTCGTATGGCTCATCGTCGTCGGATGGCTGGTTCCGCCCCTCCTGGTCGGAGCGAGCCTCCTCGTGGCGGCGGCGTTCGGCTTCGTGCAGTTCGACCCGACCTTCCCCGCCTTCGCCGCCGAACTCGAGAAGGCCGTCCCGGCCGGCACGCCGTTGCCCCCGGTCGGAATCCTCGTGTTCGCGCAGATCGCCGCGATCCCGGTCGGTGCGTTGATCAACAGCTTCTTCGCGTTCGGCGAGGAGCTCGGCTGGCGGGGCTGGCTGCTGCCGGCGCTGCGCCCGCTCGGGACCTGGCCCGCCCTGATCCTGAGCGGTGTGATCTGGGGCGCCTGGCACAGCCCGATCATCCTGCTCGGGTACAACTTCGGGCGCACCGACATCCTGGGCGTGGTGCTCATGATCGGCGGATGCGTCGCCTGGGGTGTCCTGTTCGGGTGGCTGCGTCTGCGCTCGGGGTCGGTGTGGCCCGCCGTGATCGCGCACGGATCGCTCAATGCCGCCGCCGGACTCGTGCTGATCTTCGCCGCCTCGCAGCCGGACATGGCTCTCGCCGGGCCGCTCGGGCTCGCCGGGTGGATCGTGCTCCTCCTCGTCGCGGTCGTGCTCGCGCTGACCGGGCAGTTCCGCACGCAGCCGGAACTCGCCGCTCCGGCACCCCGGCTCTCCCCGCCGCAGCCTTGACGGGCCGAGGCGTCGGGGGTTGGCTGAGGGCATGGAATCCACTCCCGCGGCCTGGTCGCAGACCGATTCGTTCCTCGCCGACACACTGATCGGCTCCGATGCCCACCTCGAGGCGGCGCTCACGGCCCAGCGGGCGGCGGGTCTGCCCGAGATCGAGGTCGCGCCCGTGGCGGGCAAGCTGCTGAACCTCCTCGTCCGGATCAGCGGCGCGCGACGGGTGCTCGAGATCGGCACGCTCGGCGGCTACTCCACGATCTGGCTCGCTCGCGCCGTCGGGCCCGAGGGGCGGGTGGTGACGGTCGAGGCGGAGCCCGACAACGCCGCCGTCGCCCGGGCGAGCATCGACGCGGCGGGCGTCGGCGATCGCGTCGACATCCGGGTGGGCAGGGGAGCGGACGTGCTCCCGAGCCTGGTCGGCGGTTTCGATCTGGTGTTCATCGACGCCGACAAGGAGTCCAACACGATCTACCTCGACTGGGCGGCGAAGCTCGGGCACGCGGGAACCGTGATCGTGCTGGACAACATCGGGCGCGAGGGGGAGATCGTGCGTGAGGACGCCGTCGACCCGAAGGTGGTCGGCACCCGTGACGGACTCCGGATGCTCGGGGAGGATCCGCGCTTCGACGCCACGGCGCTGCAGACCGTCGGGGTCAAGGGCTGGGACGGCTTCGCGATCGCGGTCGTGGTCTGACTGCGCGTACCGGGAGGAAAGAGTCCCTGGGCCGGTGAGGAGCGCGGGCTAGACTGGGCGCGGATCGACGACGCTCCACACCACGTTTTCCCCCTGAGCAAGGAGCACATCAGTGGCACTGATCGAGGCTGTAGGCGCACGCGAGATTCTCGACTCGCGCGGAAACCCGACCGTCGAGGTGGAGGTCCTCCTCGACGACGGCATCGTGCAGCGGGCGGCTGTCCCGTCCGGCGCATCCACCGGCGCGTTCGAGGCGTACGAGCTCCGCGACGGCGACAAGGACCGCTACGGCGGCAAGGGCGTGCTCAAGGCCGTCGAGGCCATCATCGATGAGCTCGGCCCGGCGATCGAAGGTGTCGAGGCGAGCGAGCAGCGCATCGTCGATGAGATCCTCAACGAGGTCGACGGCACCGAGAACAAGAAGCGCGTCGGCGCCAACGCCATCCTCGGCGTGAGCCTCGCGGTCGCCAAGGCTGCCGCCGACTCGGCCGATCTGCCGCTGTTCCGCTACCTCGGCGGCCCGAACGCGCACGTGCTGCCCGTTCCGCTGTTCAACGTCATCAACGGCGGCGAGCACGCCGACAACGGCATCGACATGCAGGAGTTCTTCCTCGCCCCGATCGGTGCGGAGACCTACTCCGACGCCCTCCGCTGGGGCGTCGAAACCTACCACGTGCTGCGCGCGGAGCTGAAGGCCGCGGGTTACGCGACCGGCCTCGGCGACGAGGGCGGCTTCGCCCCCGACCTGCCCAGCAACCGCGAGGGACTGGACTTCCTGGTGAAGGCGATCGAGAAGGCCGGCTTCACCCCCGGTACCGACATCGCGCTCGGCCTCGACGTCGCCGCCACCGAGTTCTTCAAGGACGGTGTCTACCGTCTCGACAACAAGGACTGGGACGCCGCCGCGCTCACCGAGTACTACGTCGGACTCGTCAACGACTTCCCGATCGTCACGATCGAGGACGCGCTGGCCGAGGACGACTGGGACAACTGGAAGCACCTCACCGACGTCCTCGGCTCCAAGGTGCAGCTGGTCGGCGATGACCTGTTCGTCACGAACCCGGCACGTCTGGCCGACGGCATCACGCGCGGCGTCGCGAACTCCCTGCTCGTCAAGGTGAACCAGATCGGGACGCTGACCGAGACGTTCGACGCGGTCAGCCTCGCTCAGCGCTCGGGCTACACGGCGATGCTCTCGCACCGCTCGGGCGAGACCGAGGACACCACGATCGCCGACCTCGTCGTCGCGACGAACGCCGGTCAGATCAAGGCGGGTGCGCCTGCCCGCAGCGAGCGCGTGGCGAAGTACAATCAGCTTCTGCGCATCGAAGAAGAGCTGGGAGATGCCGCGGTCTTCGCCGGTCGATCGGCGTTCCCGCGCTACCAGGCCTGAGCGCAGCCGAGACAGCGAGACATCTCGCCCGGCGGAGGATGCACGAACGACCCGCCGGGCAGCACGACGAAGGAGGAGCCGTGGTACGACGACCGGCTCCTCCTTCGGCGTCTCCCGCGCCGAAGACTCCGCGGACGACGGGGAAGTCGGCCACGAAGCCGAAGCCCGCGTCCGCATCGAGGTCGACGCGTGGCTCCGCTCCGCGTGTCGACGTCCGCGAATGGGCGGCGGGTATCCGTCTGTCCGCCTTCTCCGTCATCATGCTCTCGCTGGTGGTGCTCGGCGCGTGGGTCCTCGTGCCCACGCTCGGCACCTTCATCGATCAGCGCCAGAAGATCGCGGCGCTCGAGGCCTCCGTGCAGGTGAGCGAGGACGAGATCTCGGCGCTCATCGCAGAGCGGGACCGCTGGAACGACCCCGCCTACATCACCACCCAGGCTCGGGAACGGTTGTACTACGTGAAGCCGGGGGAGGTCGTGTACCTGATCGACAACGATCTCGATCCCTCCGCGCTGCCTCGTGAGCAGGCGCCGGTCAGCGACACCATCCAGGAGAAGCCCGCGGACTGGATGCCGCAACTGTTGCGCACGCTCGTCTCGACGGGCCTGAGCGACACGGCGGCGGTGGCTCGCTGAGGGGTCGCGTCGAGCATCTTCTCGGGCGGCTCCCGTACGCTGGAGAGGTGACCACGCCGCCGTTCCCCGCCCCCACTCCCGCCGAACTCGCCGTCGTATCGGCCCAGCTCGGCCGTCCCGCTCGGGGTGTGGTGGGCATCGCCGCCCGGTGCGCCTGCGGCAACCCGACGGTGGTCGCCACGACCCCCCGTCTTCCGGACGGCACTCCGTTCCCGACCTTCTATTACCTGACCCACCCGGCAGCGACCGCGGCCATGTCGACGCTCGAAGCCACGCAGGTGATGCCGGAGCTCGCCGCCCTGCTCGTCGACGACGAGGAGGTGGCCGCGGCCTACCTCGCCGCCCATCAGGCCTACCTCGGCGACCGCACGCGGTTCGGAGAGGTCCCCGAGATCGACGGCATCTCCGCCGGAGGCATGCCGACGCGCGTGAAGTGCCTCCATGCGCTCGCCGGACACGCTCTCGCGGCGGGCCCTGGAGTGAACCCCATCGGCGACGCCGCGCTGTCGCGCTCCTCGTGGTCCCCGACGGTCTGCCGGTGTGAGGACCCCGGCGCCGCCACGCGTGAAGAGGCGGCCCTCCCGGAATGACCGTGCGTCGGACGTTCCGCAGCGCTGCCGCCATCGTGGTGGTCGCGGCCTCCGTCCTGCTCCTCGGAGCCTCCGCGACCCCGCCGCCGATCCCGGATGATCCGGCCGACCCGACGCGTGCGTCGGAGTACTGGCTCGACGGAGCGCGGATCCGCGAGGCCTGGCAGACCACACGGGGCGAGGGCGTGACGATCGCCGTGATCGACACGGGCATCGGCAAGGTGCCACAGGTGTTCGGCGATGCCGTGGTGGGCGGGACCGACGTTTCCGGCGCGGGAACTCCGGACGGACGCACACCGCTGGGCGCGGTCGACGGCAACCATGGCTCCTGGGTGGCGTCGCTCGCTGCGGGGCGCGGCGCGGCGGACGGCACCGGCATGATCGGTGTGGCGCCCGAGGCGAACCTGCTGTCGATCTCCGTGGGGTTCGGTGCGGCCGCGGCCGTCCCATTCACGGAGCAGGTCGCGAAGGGCATGCGCTGGGCCGTCGACAACGGCGCCGACATCATCAACCTCTCCTTCACGACGAACACGCTGGATTGGGACGAGAGCTGGGACGATGCGTTCCTGTACGCCTTCGAGCACGACGTCGTCGTGGTCGTCGCTGCAGGGAACAGGGGGAGCGGGACGAACATCATCGGCGCCCCGGCCACGATCCCCGGTGTGCTCACGGTCGGCGGGGTGGACCAGACGGGTACGGCGAGTGTCGAGGCCT
This sequence comes from Microbacterium sp. PI-1, assembly GCF_004337555.1. NCBI lineage: Bacteria > Bacillati > Actinomycetota > Actinomycetes > Micrococcales > Microbacteriaceae > Microbacterium > Microbacterium sp. PI-1. The sequence goes on from NZ_SJYZ01000018.1 coordinate 50,460, forward strand.
CCACGCAGGGCATCACGATCGGCATCTCGGCGCCCAGCGAGGGCTTGATCGGCGTCTCGGCCGACGGGACGATCCAGCCCTGGCGCGGAACGAGCGGCGCGGCCCCCATCGTCGCCGGCGTCGCAGCGCTGATCCGTTCGGCGCACCCCGACATCAAGGCGATTGACGTGATCAACCGGATCGTCCAGACGGCCATCCCGGTTCCGGATGCCGTCAAGCCGCGGGATCCGCTCTACGGCTACGGGCTCGTGGATGCGGCGGCGGCGATCTCCGCGGACATCGCGCCGGTGACCGAGAACCCGATGGGCGATCTCGCCGAGTGGATCCGGTGGTTCCGCCGCGCGGAGGCGAAACCGGAACCCGAGGCGTCCGTCACACCGGTTGCCGTGCCGCCTCTCCCGGCCGCGGACGCGCCCAGCGAGGCCGGTTCACCGTTGCTTCCCAGCGCTGATTCGCTGCGTTACGGTACCCTGCCGCTCATTGCGCTCACGGTCCCTGGTATCCTGATAGCGCTTGGCGTCACCGCAGCTGCCCGGCGCATCCGATCGGCGCGCGTTCCCGTACGCCAAATCCCCGACTCCGAGGAGTAGTTCTTCTGTGCCTCAGAACAGCACTGTGCCCAAGATTCTGATCGTCGGCGGAGGGTACGCAGGTTTTTACACTGCGTGGAAGCTCGAGAAGCACCTGCGCAAGGGTGAGGCCGACGTAACGATGGTCGACCCGCTGCCGTACATGACCTACCAGCCGTTCCTCCCCGAGGTCGCCGCCGGTTCGATCGAAGCGCGGCACTCGGTGGTCGCCCACCGTCGTCACCTTAAGCGCACGCACGTCCTCACCGCGAAGGTGACGAACATCAACCACGCGCAGAAGGTCGCGACGATCACGCCGCCCGTGGGCGAGCCGCACGAGTTCGCGTACGACCAGATCGTCGTCACCGCCGGAGCGGTATCGCGCACGTTCCCGATTCCCGGGATCGCCGACAACGCGATCGGGCTGAAGACGATCGAGGAAGCCGTCGCGATCCGCGACAAGGTGATGTCGAACTTCGACAAGGCGGCGTCGCTGCCGGCCGGCCCGGAGCGCGACCGCCTGCTGTCCGTCGTCGTCGTCGGTGGCGGTTTCGCCGGCATCGAGGTGTTCGCGGAGCTGCGCTCGCTCGCCTCCTCGCTCGTCGGCAAGTACCCGCAGCTGAGCTTCGAGGACACGCACTTCCACCTCATCGAGGCCATGGGGCGCATCATGCCCGAGGTCTCGCTGAAGACCAGCGAGTGGGTGCTGAAGGACCTCGCCAAGCGTGGTGCCAACGTGCACCTCGACACCCAGGTCACCGGGGCGATCGACGGCAACGTCGAGCTCTCCACGGGCGAGGTCATCCCGACCGACGTCATCGTGTGGACCGCCGGTGTCATGGCCAACCCGACGGTGGTGCGGGGCGGAGACCTTCCCGTCGAGGAGCGCGGTCGCATCCAGACCCGCGCCGATCTGCGCGTCGGTACCCCCGAGGCCTTCGTCGAGGGTGCCTGGGCCGCGGGTGACGTGTCCGCTGTGCCCGACCTCTCCGGCGGGGGAGTCGGCGGCTTCTGCGTGCCGAACGCTCAGCACGCGGTCCGTCAGGCGAAGCTCCTCGCCAAGAACCTCGTCGCCGTCCTGCGCGGAGAGAACCCCAAGGAGTACTTCCACAAGAACCTGGGCGCCGTCGCGGGCCTCGGCCTCTACAACGGTGTCTTCCAGTCCGGCAAGATCGCCCTCAAGGGCTTCGTGGCCTGGGTCGCGCACCGTGGCTACCACGGCCTCGCGATGCCGACGTGGGAGCGCAAGTTCCGCGTGATCTGGGGCTGGTGGAACAACCTGTGGCTGGGCCGCGACCTGGTGAACCTCGAGACCGTGCAGAACCCGCGTTACGTGTTCGAGGAGTTCGCCGCCCGCCCGCGTCCGGCTGCTCCCGCGGCGCCGGCTGCGGACACGGCTCCGGCCGCGAAGTCCGAGCCTCCCGTCAAGAAGTCTGCGGCCAAGGTTTCCGACGCCGACGGTGAGCCGGAGGCGAAGAAGCCGGCGACCAAGAAGTCTCCCGCCAAGAAGGCTCCCGCGAAGAAGGCCGCTGAACCCGTCGAGGCTTCGGCGAAGTAGTCGGGCGCTCTCGCGTCTGCGGAACGGCCCCGTGCGCTCAGCGCCGGGGCCGTTCCTCGTTTTCTCGGCACCTGTGCGTTTCCGAGGCGTTGCTCAGGCGTGCTCCGATAGTGTCGTCACCGCGAAGGGGAGTACTCCCGTCTGCAGCGTCGTCGTCATTACGAGCACGAGAATGTGCTCCGGCCCGCTGGCCCGCGAGGGTGGAGGAGACCTTGGCACCCGCATCGCGGGCCGCCGAGAAACCCCTGCCGTCTTCTCCGACGTGGGGATGCCCGGTGGTCTGCTCCACGAAGGGACCACCATGGGAAGGCTCGCCCACTGATGCTTCTGTCCATCGACACCGATCACGGCTTCACCGGCCTCACCGGGTTCGCGGCCGATGTGCTCATCGCTCTCGGCGACTTCGGCGTCGGCCTTCTGGTCTTCCTCGAAGTGCTGATCCCGCCGATCCCGAGCGAGGTGATCCTTCCGTTCGCGGGGTACCTGAGCCAGAGCGGACAGCTGAACCTGGGCTGGCTCATCTTCTGGAGCACGCTGGCATCGTGGATCGGTGCGCTCCTGCTCTACGGCCTCGGCGCAGCGATCGGGATGCACCGGGCGGTGCGTCTGCTCGCGGCGACGCGTCTGGTGAGCCGCTCGGACCTGGAGCGCGGATCCGAGTGGTTCGTGCGCAGCGGCGCGTGGACGGTGCTGGTCGGGCGCATGGTGCCCGGCGTGCGCAGCCTCATCTCGATCCCCGCCGGTGCTGCTCGCATGAACCTGGTGACCTTCAGCCTCTTCACGATCATCGGCAGCGGGCTCTGGAACACGCTGCTCCTGGGGGTCGGCGCGGCCCTGGGCACACAGCACGAGCAGCTGGAGCAATATCTCGGCTATCTCGACTACGCCGTCTACACGGCGATCGCGATCGCCCTCGTCGTGCTGGTCGTGCGTCGGATACGTGAGGCGGCGGGTGAGCGGAAGAAGCTCGCACGCGCACAGGACTGAAAGCGGTGCCCCCGCTGGGACTCGAACCCAGACTGAAGCGATTTTAAGTCGCCTGCCTCTGCCATTGGGCTACGGGGGCCTGCTCGTCAGCCTAGCCCGGTCAGAGGATGCGACCCGGTGCCGTCGGGGGTGATCCGGAGTACGAGGAGGCCGTAGGGTGGGGGAGTGCTCGACCTCATCGACGAACTGAGCCCGGCCCCCGGCGCGCTCGCGGTCGCCCCCGAATGGGAGGATCCGGCCCGCTATTGGCCGCGCCTCTCCGCCGTGACGGGCCAGCTGCCGGCGCCCGTCGCGGTGATCGACCGGGAAGCGCTCCGCTACAACGCCATGGATCTCCTGGTCCGCGCCGGTGGACTTCCGATCCGCGTGGCGTCGAAGTCGGTGCGTGTGCGTGCAGTGCTCGATGCGGTGCTGAAACTCCCCGGGTTCCGGGGCATCCTCGCGTTCACGCTCGAGGAGGCGCTCTGGCTCGCTGAGACGCATGACGACATCATGCTCGGCTACCCGACCGTGGACCGCGCGGGGCTGGAGAAGCTCTTCGCCGACGAGCAGGCGGCGCAGCGCATCACGCTGATGGTCGATGACCTCGTCCACCTCGATGTGATCGACAGTGTCGCCGGACCGGGATCCCGTCCGGAGATCCGAGTGGCGATCGACGTCGACGCCTCGTGGCGCTCCTCGCTCCTCGGACACATCGGTGTGCGTCGCTCGGCTCTGTTCTCGGCGGGAGAGGTGGCCGCTTTCGCCCGAAAGGTCGTCGCGCGCCCGGGCTTCCGGCTGGTCGGACTGCAGATGTACGACGCGCAGATCGCCGGGCAGGGCGACGACGCCGGCCCCGACGCGCCCCTTATCCGGATGGTGCAGGCGCGCTCCCGCAACGAACTGCGGGAGCGTCGGGCGGACATCGTGGCCGCGGTCGGAGCGATCGCGTCTCTGGAGATCCTCAACGGCGGGGGGACGGGTTCGCTCGAGTTCACCGGGAGCGATGAGTCCCTCACCGAGGCGAGCGCCGGCAGCGGCCTGCTCGGAGGACACCTGTTCGACGGCTACCGCTCCTTCCGTCCCGCGCCGGCTTCCGCATTCGCGTTCGACGTCGTCCGACGCCCGGCCCCGGACATCGCCACCGTGCTCGGCGGCGGATGGATCGCCTCCGGGCCGGCCGTCGCCTCGCGCCAGCCGCGAGCCGTCTGGCCGCAGGGACTCCACACGCTCTCCCGCGAAGCGGCGGGTGAGGTGCAGACACCGCTGCAGGGTCCTGCCGCCAGGTCACTCGGAGTGGGGGATCGGGTCTGGTTCCGTCACGCCAAGAGCGGCGAGCCGGCGGAGCGCATCGACGGATACCACCTGGTGTCGGGTGAGGAGATCATCGACGAGTTGCCGACCTATCGCGGCGAGGGAAAGGCGTTCCTGTGACGAGAATCGGCGGATCCTGGCAGAACTGGGGCCGCTCGGCCTCGGTGCGGCCCGTGCGTGTGGAGCGTCCGCGCAGTCCGGAGGGTGTGCAGCGGGCGGTTCTGGCTGCGGTGAAGCAGGGGCTCAGCATCAAGGCGGTGGGCGCCGGACACAGTTTCACGGGCATCGCCGTGGCGCCGGGAGTCCTGCTCGAGCTCGACGATCTGCAGGGACTCGTCTCCGCGGATGCCGCAACCGGCCGGGTGACGCTTCTCGCAGGAACCCGGCTGCATCGGATCCCGCGCTTGCTCGCACCCTTCGGGCTCGCGATGGAGAACTTGGGGGACATCGACCGACAGTCGATCGCGGGTGCCATCTCGACCGGGACCCACGGCACCGGCGCCGGGTTCGGCGGGCTCGCGACCCAGGTCGTCGGAGTCACGATGGTCACGGCGGACGGCGAGTTCCTCCGCATCGATGACGAGCGCGAGAGTGAGCTGCTCCCGGCCGTCGCGCTCGGCCTCGGCGCGCTCGGGATCATCGTCGAAGTCACGCTCCAGTGCGTGCCGGCCTTCGTGATGCATGCGATCGATGAACCGGCTCCGCTCGACGACGTGCTCGAGACGCTCGAGGAGCGGGTGGCGGCGTCCGATCATTTCGAGTTCTACTGGTTCCCCCACACCGAGGTCGCCCTGACCAAGCGTCAGACCCGCCTGCCTGAGTCGACCGTGCGCCAGCCGCTCCCTGTCGTGGGGAGGTGGATCGACGAGACGCTCCTGTCCAACGGTGTGTATCGGATGGTGTGTGCCGCGGGACAAGCGGTTCCCGCGATCACCCCGCCGTTCAGCCGGCTCGCGGTCAGGCTCACGGGGAATCGCGAGTACACCGAGCTCTCGCACCGAGTGCTGATCCAGAGTCGCACCGTGCGATTCCGCGAGATGGAGTATGCGCTCCCCGCGGAGAACGTGGTGCCGGCGTTCGAGGCGGTGCGTGCTCTCATCGCCCGACGCGGGTGGCGGATCGAGTTCCCGATCGAGGTGCGCTTCGCCGCCAGCGACGACCGCTGGCTGTCGACGGCGCACGGGCGCGCGACGGCGTACATCGCCGTGCACCGGTACTGGCGGGCCGACCCGACCGAGTACTTCGGCGCGGTGGAGGAGATCATGCTCGAGTTCGGCGGTCGCCCGCACTGGGGCAAACTCCACACGCTGACCGAAGAGACGCTGCGCGAACGCTACCCGCGCTTCGAGGACTTCGTCGCGTTGCGTGACCGCCTCGACCCGGAGCGCCGGTTCGGGAACCGTTACCTGGAGCGAGTCCTCGGGAGCTGATCCGACGTCCGTGGAGAGTGCGTCGGCGCCCAGTCCACGTGCAGGGTGCGCGTCTAGGATGGGAGAAACACGAGGAAGGGTGGGCCTCTGATGGAATGGCTCGTGCCGGTACTGATCGTTGTCGGAGTGATCCTGCTCGCCGGCATCTATCTGTGGGCCACGTACAACTCGTTGGTGCAGCTCAAGGTGCGCGTCGATGAGGCGTGGAGCGGGATCACGGTGCAGTTGAAGCGACGAGCCGACCTCATCCCGAACCTGATCGAGACCGTCAAGGGCTACGCCTCCCATGAGAAGGCGGTCTTCGAGAACGTCACCCGTGCGCGCGCCGAGACGCTCTCGGCCGGTGGGCCCGGCGAGGCGGGCATCGCCGAGGGACACCTGCAACAGGCCCTGCGCAGTCTGTTCGCGGTCGCCGAGGCATACCCGCAGCTGCAGGCCAGCACCAACTTCCTCCAGGTGCAGCAGGCACTCGTCGACACCGAGGACAAGATCCAAGCCGCGCGCCGGTTCTACAACGGCGGTGTGCGCGAGCTCAACACCAAGATCAAGGTTTTTCCGAACAACCTGTTCGCGAAGGGGCTGGGCTTCACCGAGCGCGAGTTCTTCGAGGTCGCCGACAGCAGCGCGATCTCCGAGCCGCCTCGCGTGCAGTTCTGACGGAGCGCGCAGTTCTGACGGAGAGCGCACTCACCAGACGGACAGCACCAGGCCCTCGTCGGTGAAGGTCACGTCTCCGCGCACGCCCCAGGAATCCGTGCGGTACGTCGTGGTGCGCGCCGCGCCGTCCTGACCGGTGCCGACCAGCGTGGCGACGAGTGCCCCGCCGTGGGCGCGGAACCCGGTGCCGTCGAGCGTCACGGTCGGCAGCTCGTCGACGCGGTAGCGGAACTCCGACACCGCGCGGAACTCGGTGCCCCACGGGATCCGGATTCCGCACCCCTCGGGTGCCGCGTCCGACGACGTCGTGCACGCCGCGAGGTAGTCGTCGAGTTGCTTCTGCGCCGCGACCGTCGCCTCCGGTCGGAGCGTTGCCTCCACGGCGAGCTCCGACTCTTCGCCGGGGAGCACCACCAGCGCGCTGCGGCCGTCGAGCAGTGCGACCGGCGCGGGGGCGACCGAGTAGGCGGCAGGGAGCAGGGAGGCCTTCTCTGCGGTCGGCAGGGTCTGCTCGCCGACCGCGACGAAGGAGCCGATCGTGGTTGTGGGCGTCACCGTGCCCAGGCCGGACGCGTCGACGGTCCAGCGTCCGCCGACAGGCGTCAGAGACAGCTCTGCCGTGTGTTCCTCACCGTCGAGCACGAACGAGATCCCCACGGTCGCTTCTTCACCGCCGCGTGCGCGTCGGTCGTCGCTCGCCGATGTCACCACGGCGTCTTCGATGACACCGGTCGCGGCGGCGAACGCGGTGAGAGCATCGGTGGAGACGTCGACTCCCGTCGCCTCGACGGCATCGGGATCACCGGATTCGAGCGCCCGGAGATAGCTGATGGCGGCATCCTCCGGCGTCGGGGAACCTGAGGTCGACTCCCAGATCCAGACGGCGGCACCCACGAGCACGACTCCTGCGGCTCCGCCGATCACCCACCACCGAGCCCGACTCACGTCGCGCCCTCCCTGACATGTGCGTGCCGCCCGACGGAGCCACCGGCCCGGACCAATGCGCCGTGCACCTCGGCGGTGGCGTCGCCCCAGCCCGACACCGACACGTGCTCGAGACCCTGCCAGTGCGCGGCGAGCATCAGTTCGGCGGCGATCGCATCGGCATCTTCCGGGCGGGCGTGGGGTTCCCACCAGGCGGACTGCACCTGAAGGGTGGAGGTGGCGCGATCGGCCTTGAGATCGACGCGCGCGACGATGCGGTCGCCCACGAGGACCGGGAGCGAGTAGTAGCCGAACCGACGCTTCTCGGCGGGCACGTAGATCTCGATCCGGTAATCGAGGTCGAAGATGCGAAGAGCGCGCTCGCGGAACCAGACCACCGGATCGAACGGCGTCAGCAGGGCTGCCGCGTCGACTCTGCGAGGGAGCACGGCGTCACGGTGTCGCCAGGCGGGGAGCGGGCGTCCGCCTCGTTCCCATCCGCGGACCTGCACCGGGATCAGCTCACCCTCGTCGACCAACGCGGCGATCGATCGCGCGATCGTGGCGCGATCGCGGATCCGGTAGTAGTCGGCGAGGTCGGACTGCGTCGCGACGCCGCTCGAGCGGGCGGCACGGCGCGTCAGCTCGAGGATCGCGTCGGCGCGCGAGACCTCCTGCGAACGGATCGGGTCGGGGATGACCTGCTCGGCAAGGGCGTACGTCCGCTCGAAGCCCTTGCGCCCACTGACGGCGACGTCTCCCGTGCGCCAGAGGTGCTCGAGCGCCAGCTTGACCTCGTCCCAGTCCCACCAGGTGCCTCGTTCGCGGGGCGCGTCCGCGCGGAGGTCGGCCGGGCGCAGCGGACCTCGGGAGCGCAGTTCGTCTTGCACCCACGCCACGGTGCGGGCGTTGCGGCTCAGCCAGGAATCCTCGTCCGCCCAGCGCCGACGGAAGTCCTCCATGCGAAAACGCCAGAGCGGCCAGTCCGCGATCGGGATGAACGTCGCCTCGTGCGCCAGGTACTCCACGTAGTGCGTGGTGCGGGAGAGGAAGACCCGGTCCAGGAGAGCGGGGTCGTAGTCGCCGAGACGGGAGAACAGCGGCAGGTAGTGGGAGCGCGCGAACACGTTCACGGAGTCGATCTGCAGCACGCCGAGACGATCCATCACCCGATGCACGTGGCGCGCAGCGACCGAGGCAGGTCGCGCTCGCGTGAAGCCCTGAGCGGCCAGCGCGATGCGGCGCGCCTGGGTGGCGCTGAGGGATTCGGTCACGTCGTCAGCGTATCGCCGGCGTCCGACATCGCGATCCCGGCGGTGAAGGATGCGTCCAACGGCATACGGCATGACCGTAGACTTGGGCGATGAGTGAGGATCAGCGACCCCGGCTGCGAGATCTCTTCCGTCCGCGCCCGGTCTCCACGGACCGCACCGTGACGACCGAGGCCGACGAGGCGGTACCGCTGCCACTGCGGATCACGGCGAGCTACGCCTGGCGTCTGCTGCTCATCGCGGCGGCGATCGGCGTCTTCATCTGGCTGGTCATGCTGCTCAAGCTCCTGGTCATCCCGCTCATGGTCGGCATCCTCATCACCGCTCTGCTCTGGCCGGCGTTCTCGTGGATGCTGCGTCACGGCGTCCCGCGCTGGTTGGCGATCACGCTCTCCCTCATCGGCACAGCCGCCGTCGTCACGGGGCTGATGTGGCTGGTGGTCTGGCAGGTGCGCGCTCAGCTCCCTGACGTCCAGGCGCGATCGACCGAGGCGTTCGATCAGTTCCAGGTCTGGCTTCACGAAGGGCCGCTGAAGCTCTCCGACACGCAGATCGCCGACTACCTGCAGCAGGGACTCGACTTCCTCACCGAGCAGACCCAGGCCCTCTGGACGGGCGCTCTCGCCATCGGCACGACCGTCGGGCACGTCGCCACCGGCGCACTGCTGTCGCTGTTCATCCTCATCTGCCTGCTCGCCGACGGTGCGGGCATCTGGCGGTGGACGGTCAAGATCTTCCCGCGCAAAGCACGGCCGGCGGTCGATGGGGCCGCGCGTAACGGCTGGGCCACGATCGTGAACTACGCCCGCACCCAGTTGTTCGTGGCGACCATCGATGCGATCGGCATCGGGCTCGGAGCCTTCCTGCTCCAGGTGCCGCTCGCCCTTCCCGTCGCCGTCCTGGTGTTCCTCGGCTCCTTCATCCCGATCGTCGGTGCCGTCGTGACCGGCGCCGTGGCCGTCTTCCTCGCGCTCGTCTACAACGGTCCCTGGATCGCGCTGTGGATGCTCGTGGTCGTGCTGGCCGTCCAGCAGATCGAGGGGCACATCCTGCAGCCGATCATGATGGGCTCGGCGGTCAAGGTGCACCCCCTCGCCGTCGTCCTCGTGGTCGCGGGCGGCGCGATGATCGCGGGAATCCCCGGAGCCCTCTTCGCCGTACCGTTGGCGGCTTTCGTCAACGTCGCGGCGGTGACCATCAGCACGGGATCCTGGCGCACCGGCGCGGGCCCGAGCGGAGACCTTATCTGGAGCACAGTACCGCGCGAGCGGAGACGGAGGAATCGATGAGCGAAGTCCCCAGCCTGACCGAGTTCGAGCACGCAGCTCAGAGTCTGGCTGAGGTGATCTCGCACACGCCGACGCTGCCGTCGCGAGCGCTGTCGGACATCCACGGCAGCACGGTCCTGCTCAAGATGGAGAATCTTCAGCGCACGGGTTCCTTCAAGATCCGCGGTGCCGCGTACCGGCTGTCGCGGCTGAGCGCTGAGGAGCGCTCCCGCGGTGTCGTCGCCGCCTCCGCGGGCAACCATGCCCAGGGTGTCGCCCTCGCCGCCCAGGCTCTCGGCATCCCGGCCACGATCTTCATGCCGCTCGGCGTTCCCGTGCCCAAGCTCCTCGCCACCCGCGGGTACGGCGCAGAGGTCGTGCTGGAGGGGGAGACCGTCGCGACCTCGCTGCGTCTGGCGGCGGAATTCTCCGAGCGCACCGGGGCCGTGCTGATCCACCCGTTCGACCACCGCGACGTCGTGATCGGACAGGGAACGCTCGGCCTCGAACTGCTGGAGGATGCGCCGGACGTCGACACGGTCGTCCTCGGCATCGGGGGAGGCGGGCTCATCGCGGGTGTCGCCGCGGCCGTGAAGGCCCGAGCCGCCGAACTCGGGCGGACGGTACGCATCATCGGGGTCCAGGCGGAGAACGCCGCCGCCGTGCCGCCCTCGCTCGCGGCGGGGGAGCCGGTCGACATCGTCACTCGTCCGACCATCGCCGACGGCATCCTCGTCGCCCGTCCGGGAGCCGTCCCCTTCGAGATCATCAAAGACCTCGTCGATGAGGTGGTCACCGTCTCCGACGATGATCTCGCGCGGGCCATCCTCATCCTGCTGGAGCAGGCGAAGGTCGTGGTCGAACCCGCCGGTGCCGCGGGTGTGGCGGCGATCCTGGCCGGCAAGGTCTCCGGAACGGGAACGACGATGGCGGTGCTCTCCGGCGGCAACATCGACCCGCTCCTGTTGCAGCGCGTGGTCTCTCACGGCCTCGCGGCCTCCGGCCGGTACCTGACGATCCGGATTCCGCTCCCCGACCGGCCGGGGCAGCTCGCTCGTGTGTCGGAGCTCATCGCCGAAGCCGGGGCGAACGTCATCGAAGCCATGCACACGCGGCACGGTCACGGACTCCAGATCAGCGATGTGATCCTGGAGCTCAGCGTCGAGACACGGGGACCCGAGCATTCGGAGCACACGCTCGACACGCTGCGTCGCGCCGGGTTCGCGCCCATCCTCGTCCCGGATTGAGCACGAGCGCCCGGATCCTCCGCGGCCCCCCTCCACGCAGAAGCGCCCCCGCGTCCGAGAGGATGCGGGGGCGCTCGTCGACGGTGCGTCAGCCCGTGTAGGTCTCGACGTTCACGATCTCGACGTCGATGCTGCGTCCGTTCGGGGCCTCGTACGACGACTTCTCGCCGACCTTGAGGCCGAGGATCGCCTGGCCCAGCGGGCTGGCCTCGCTGTAGACGTCGAGGTCGCCGCCGGAAGCGATCTCGCGGCTGCCGAGGAGGAAGACCTCTTCGCCGCCGGCCACGAGCGCCGTGACGACGGTGCCGGGCTCGACGATCCCGCGGCTGGCCGGAGCTTCGCCGACCTTGGCGGTCTTCAACAGGCCCTCGAGGGTGCGGATGCGGGCTTCCTGCTTGCCCTGCTCGTCTTTGGCGGCGTGGTATCCGCCGTTCTCCTTGAGGTCGCCTTCTTCGCGGGCCGCCTCGATGCGCTTGGCGATCTCATCGCGACCGACGGTCGACAGGTGCTCCAGCTCGGCGACGAGCCGGTCATACGCCTCCTGCGTGAGAAAGGGGACCTGAGCATCGGTGGACATGGCGAAGCTCCTTCTTTCGGGATCCCACCGACGTGCTGCGGGGGATATGCCAAGACGCCCCGGCACGGTGCCGGGGCGTCGTCTGTCTGGCACGAGTCTAAGCGACCCAGCAGGTGTTCACCAAACCTGTCGTGGCCTGCGCGACGGTCGGGATGGTGACCGAGACGGCCTGGGAGTGGCTGTCTCCGGCGGCGATCTCGACGATCTTCCAGCCCACCACACCGAACTCCTCGTCGAGTGCTTCGAGGGCGCACACCACGTCCTTGCCCTGCACGCCGGTGACCTGGAAGCTCACATCGACGGAGTACTCATCGACGAGGGTGAAGCCGAGGTCGTCGGCGTCCACCGAGGCGATCGACTGCGATACGGTCATCCAGCTGAAGGCACCGATGACCACGAGCGCGACAGCGCCACCGATGATCCACGGCAGCCGACGCCGTCGCGTTCGGCCATAGCGTTCGTCGAGCTGCTGTGCGGTCGTCACTGGTGGGTCTTCCCGGTCGTTAGGCTGGTGTTACCAGGTTATGCGACCTGCGCACGAAAGGCCGATTCATGCTCGCTCTGACCGAGACCCCGATGCCGACGCCATCCATGACCGTGGCACCGGAGGCCGTCACGCCGGGCTTCATCGGCTTCGCCGCCATCGTCGTCGTCGTGATCGCGGTGATTCTGCTGATCTGGGACATGAATCGTCGCATCCGCCGGGTCCGTTACCGCGACGAGGTGCGGGAAGAGCTCGACGCTGAGGAAGCCGCGCGAGCCGCGGCCGCAGGGGAGGGCGGCACGTCCGCTCCGGACTCGCCCTCACCCGATGGGGCGAGCACCCGCGACGGGGACGACAACCCCCCGACACGCTGAGAGACCCTGCGTGGCGGATGGGGAGCCGTACCACGCAGAGGCTACGGCGCGCCCAGCGAGGGCGACAGCGGGGCGAGGGTGATGAGCAGACACGCGGTCCAGTGGCAGAGGAACGCGAGCACCGTGCACACATGGAAGATCTCGTGGAAGCCGAAATGGCCGGGCCACGGATTGGGCCTCTTCAGCGCGTAGACGACGGCGCCGCCCGTGTAGAGGAGGCCGCCGACGATCACCAGCACCATCATCGCGAAGTTCGCGTTCATGAGGTCGACGATGTACATTACCGCTGCCCAGCCGAGCAGCAGGTAGAGGGCGACGTAGAGCCAGCGCGGGGCGTTGATCCAGAACACGCGGAAGAGGATGCCCACCAGAGTTCCGCCCCAGACCACGCAGAGCAGCAGCAGGCCCTTGTCCGGGGCCAGCGCCAGTGTCGCCAGGGGAGTGTAGGTCCCGGCGATCAGCAGCAGGATGTTGGCATGGTCGATCCGCTTCAGGACGACCTTCACCCGGGGGGACCAGTCGAACCGGTGGTAGAGGGCGGAATTGCCGAACAGCAGCAACGACGTGAGCATGAACACGGCGGACGCCCATTTCGCCGGGGCGCCGTCGGCCACGATGATCAGGACGATGCCGGCGGCGATGGCCACCGGGAAAGTGGCGGCGTGGATCCAGCCTCGCCAGGTCGGCTTGATATCGACCGCAGCATCCACGGCGGCGGCATCGAGAAGCGGCAGCTGGGGGACATCGGGACCGGACTGCTCGGGTGTGCTCACGTGCTCACTCTAAGCGGCGTGGCATTCCCTGCAGGGCACATATCCTCAGCATCCGCACACGGTGGCCGAGAGGCCGGCACGATAGTGTAGCGGGGTGATATCACGCGAGAATCCGGTGCGGGGACCGCTGTATCGGCTCTACACCAGTCGGCTGCGTCGCGATCTCGATCCTGCGTCGGTGCCGCATCACGTCGCGATGATGATCGACGGCAACCGGCGCTGGGCGCGTCAGCTCGGGTACGCCACACCTGCCGAGGGATATCGGGCGGGCGCGGCGAAGATGCACGAGTTCCTCGGCTGGTGCGACGAGCTCGGCGTACGAGTCGTCTCGCTGTATCTGCTCTCCAGCGACAACCTGCGAAAGCGGGACTCCGCCGAGCTCGCCGACCTCATCGAGATCATCGCTGAGCTGGCGGAAGCTCTGTCGCAGGAGGGGAACTGGCGCGTCAAGCACGTCGGACGATCCGACCTCCTGCCGCCGGAGCTCGCGCGCGTGCTCGCAGACGCGGAGGAGCGGACGAAGGGTCACAGCGGACTCCACGTGAACCTCGCGGTCGGGTACGGCTCACGCAACGAGATCGTCGACGCGGTGCGGAGCATCATCACCAAGCACGAGGCCTCGGGCGGAACGCTGGAAGACCTCGCCGCCCAGCTCACCCCGGAGATGATCGGCGAGCACCTCTACACCGGAGGACAGCCCGATCCCGATCTGGTGATCCGGACGAGCGGCGAGCAGCGGCTCAGCGACTTCCTGCTCTGGCAGAGCGCGCACAGCGAGTTCTACTTCGTGGAAGCGCTGGGGCCCGATCTCCGGCAGGTGGACTTCCTCCGCGCCATCCGCGACTATGCCGACCGCGACCGCAGATACGGCCGGTGACCGTCCGCGCGATGCACGGCGCCGTGCCACAATGACGCAGTGACCACTTTCCAGGACTACGTCGACACCTTCGACAATGAGTCCGGCTATCTGAACTGGGCCGCCTTCGGCCCGCTGTCGCCCTCCGTGCGCGAAGAGGTCTTCGCCGACGCCGACCTTCTCGGCAGCGGACGCCCGTCTTCGCTGTCGCTCGTCGCCGAACGGATCGGCCAGGCACAGGAGCTCGTCGCAGAACTCCTCGGCGGCGAGGCGGACGACGTCACGCTCCAGCCCTCGTCGACCCACGGGCTCATGCACGCCCTGTATGGGCTCAAGGGCGCCGTCATCGCGAGTACGGCGGAGTTCCCCAGTGTCAGTCTCACCGTGGAGCGGGCCGCATCGGCGTCGGACCGCGCCGTGACGCCGCGATGGATCACCCCCGCAGACGGACGCGTGACCACCGACGCCGTCGCCGAGGCGCTGGACGACGACGTGGTCGCGCTCGCCGTGAGCCACGTCGACTTCCGTACGGGCTATCGGGTCGATCTCGCGGCACTTCGTGAGCTCATCGGCCCCGATCGCCTGCTCATCGTCGATGCCGTCCAGTCCTTCGGCATCATGGACATCGACTACGGCCCGGCCGATGTCGTGGTGGGCCACGGCTACAAGTGGCTGCGCGCCGGGCGGGGCAGTGCCTTCGCGTGGTTCGCGCCGCGAGCACGGGAGCGGATCACGCCCGTGCTCTCCGGGATCACCGGGACCACCGCGACCGGATTGTTCGTCGACGAGCTTCCGGCGCCGGCGGCATCGGCGCGGGCGTACACGGTCAGCCAACCGGACACGCTCGCCGCCGGCCGACTCGCGATCGGTGTCCGCGATGTGCGGGATGCCGGCGTGGCCGCGATCGAGGCGCGTCTCGCCGAGCACGTCGACACCGTGATCGAGATCGCCGATCGTCACGGCATCGAGGTGAGCTCGCCGCGGGAGCGGGGAGAGCGGGCGGGCATCGTCGCCCTCGAGCCGGACGAACCGGCGCGTCTCGCCGCTGCTCTCGCGAACGCGGGTCTCGTGGTGACGGCACGCGGCTCCTCGGTGCGTCTCGCGCCGCACGCGGGAACCGATGCGGCCACTTTCGAGCTCCTCGATGAGGCGTTGCACGCATTCGGCAACGAGACGTTCACCAGCACGTAACGAAATCCACTGGCGTGTCGGTGTCGGGTACGCGCCTCGCGGTCGTACGTTCTAGGCATCGGGCAAGGCGCCCGGTCGGGTCGGCCTCAGGTTGACGACTCGTGACCCCCTGGTCGACTCGTTCGAATAGCCGGGATTCCCCGGGTCGGGAGTGGGTCGTGACCACACGTACAGCGCAGCAGGCCACCAGCACCGCGCAGCAGTCCACCCGTAAGACGACGAGACGCGCATCATCCGCGGAGCCTGATCAGGATCTGCGGACGTATGTCCTCGACACCTCGGTCCTGCTGAGTGATCCGCAGGCGTTCTTCCGGTTCGCCGAGCACTCGGTCGTCCTTCCAGTCGTCGTGATCACAGAGCTCGAGGGCAAGCGTCACGACCCGGAGATCGGCTACTTCGCACGCCAGGCGCTGCGACACCTCGACGACCTGCGCATCGAGCACGGGCGACTGGACTTCCCGGTCGAGGTCGGTGAAGGGGGCACGCTTCGCGTGGAGCTCGCGAACACCGACTCCTCGGTCCTCCCGGCAGGCATCCGGCTCAGCGACAACGACACGCGGATCCTGTCCGTCGCCATGCACCTCGCGCAGGACGGGCAGGACGTCACGATCGTCTCCAAGGACCTCCCGATGCGCGTGAAGGCGGCGTCGCTGGGGCTGCGCGCCGAGGAGTACCTCGCCGAGCAGGCCGTGGACTCCGGCTGGACCGGCATCTCGACGCTCGACCTCTCCGGCGACGACATCAGCGACCTGTACGAGAGCGAGGTCGGCATCAGCGAGGAGGCGCGGGGCCTTCCGGTCAACACGGGCCTGATCATCCACTCCGAACGCGGCTCCGCGCTCGGACGCGTCACCGGGGACGGCGAATACCGACTGGTGCGCGGCGACCGCGACATCTTCGGGATGCACGGTCGCTCGGCCGAACAGCGGATCGCGATCGACCTGCTCCTCGACCAGGAAGTCGGCATCGTCTCCCTCGGCGGTCGGGCCGGTACCGGCAAATCGGCACTCGCGCTGTGCGCGGGTCTCGAAGCGGTGCTGGAGAGGCAGCAGCAGAAGAAGATCATCGTGTTCCGGCCACTGTTCGCTGTGGGCGGGCAAGAGCTCGGCTACCTCCCCGGGGACCAGGGCGAGAAGATGGGGCCGTGGGGGCAGGCGGTGTTCGACACGCTCGGCTCGGTCGTCTCCGGCAACGTCATCGAAGAGGTCATCGAACGCGGATTGCTGGAGGTGCTGCCGCTCACCCACATCCGTGGTCGTTCCCTTCACGACGCATTCGTGATCGTCGATGAAGCGCAGTCGCTCGAACGCAACGTCCTCCTCACGGTGCTGAGTCGGATGGGCCAGAACTCGCGAGTCATCCTCACCCACGATGTGGGCCAGCGCGACAACCTCCGCGTCGGCCGGCACGACGGCATCGCCAGCGTGATCGAGACGCTGAAGGGACATGACCTCTTCGGGCATGTGACCCTGACACGCTCCGAGCGTTCGGCGATCGCAGCCCTCGTCACCGAGCTCCTGGAGGGTGGAGAGCTCAGCTGACGACGGGCGACAGCGGATGCCGCGCGGACTGCCCCGCGGCATCCGCTGTCGTGTGTCCGGGACCGTGCGCGGGTGGGGGCGGGGG
>NZ_SJYZ01000019.1:0-57916 GCF_004337555.1 Microbacterium sp. PI-1
TTCGCGAGAAGTCCTTCAGAACGGGCGGGGCGGGGCGGGAGGGCAGCAGGCAGGAGCGAGGCAGGGAGTGAGGGCAACAGGAGGGAGGGATGGATGCAGGGAGGGTGGAGACGCGAAAGGGGCGAGGATCCGAAGATCCTCGCCCCTTTCGGCTGTCTGCTGAGACTTACCAGCTCGACTTGGTCACGCCGGGCAGCTCGCCACGGTGTGCCATGTCACGGAAGCGGACACGCGAGATGCCGAACTTCGTGAGGACACCGCGGGGGCGGCCGTCGATGACGTCGCGCGAACGCACGCGAGCAGGCGACGCGTTGCGCGGCAGCTTCTGCAGGCCGACGCGTGCGGCCTCGCGGGCCTCGTCGGTGGCGTTCGGGTCGACCAGGGTCTTCTTCAGCTCGGCGCGACGCTCTGCGTAACGCTCGACGATGACCTTGCGCTGCTCGTTGCGAGCGATCTTGCTCTTCTTAGCCATTGATCAACGCTCCTCTCGGAATTCGACGTGCTGACGGATGACCGGGTCGTACTTCTTGAGCACGAGGCGGTCGGGGGTGTTGCGGCGGTTCTTCTTCGTCACGTAGGTGTAACCCGTGCCTGCCGTCGAACGCAGCTTGATGATCGGACGTACGTCCTGAGCCTTCTTGGCCATTAGAGCTTCACACCCTTCGCCTGGAGGTCCTTGACCACGTTCTCGATGCCGCGGACGTCGATCACCTTGATGCCCTTGGCGGACACGTTGAGCGTGATCTTACGACCGAGCGACGGGACGAAATAGGTCTTCTTCTGCACGTTCGGGTCGAAGCGGCGCTTCGTCCGGCGGTGCGAGTGCGAGACGTTGTGACCGAAGCCGGGAACAGCTCCGGTCACCTGGCACACTGCTGCCATGATGGTGACTCCTTCTATACCGTGAGGCCGGACGGCCCCACCCAAGATCCCTTGTCTGCACGCAACCCGACCCGCCGATCTCTCGGCCGCGGAAGGAGAAGCATGCGAACTGCGCACAGGAGTGTGCGCAGACAAAGAGTCATTTTAGCACGGCGGTGATTCAGACTCGGACGGCTTCGATCAGCAGGGCCGCCCCCGGATCCAGCAGCGGCAACGGCACACCGACGGACTCGAAGAAGGCACCGGATCCCTCCACCCCGGAGTCGATCCACGCGGGGTCAGCAACCTGGTGTCGTGCGACGTTCCCGAGATCCTCCCGCATCCGCAGGCGATACCGCTGCGTCGCCGGCAGACCGGGGATCCGCGTGCGCGGAGTGAAGCCGTCGACGGACGTACCCAGGCGCACCCAGGCGTAGACGGCACGCGAGCCGTCGACCGCGACCACACCGTGCAACAGCGTCTGGTCATCGACCTCATCGGCGCGCACCGTAACCCCCGAGTGCAGCAGCGGACGCAGCTCGCGATACAGCGCCGCCCAACGAGCCAGCGTCGCGCGCTCGGCATCCGTGCAGCGGGTGATGTCCCACTCGATGCCGGCGTGACCGAACAGCGCCGTGGTCATGCGGAAGGGCAGCGACGCCGACCGATGGGTCGTCTCGGCGATCGGCGGCCCGACGTGCGAGCCCACGAGTTCGGGAGGGAGGAGGGTGCCGGTCCACCGCTGGATGAGCTGACGCTCCACGGGATCGTTCGAGTCCGAGGCCCACACGCGCTGTGTGCGCTGCACGACCCCGAGGTCGACACGGGCGCCGCCACTCGCGCAGGACTCGATCTCCAGAGCGGGATGTCTCTCGCGCAGCGCGTCGAGCAGGGCGTAGAAGGCGGCCGTCTGCGCGTGCACGGACGCGCGTCTTGTATGCGGTGAGACGGCCGCGTGCAGGTCGCGGTTGTGATCCCACTTGATGAAGTCGACGCCGATCTCCGAGACCAGGGCGTCGATGCGTTCGAGCAGGTGAGCGGCCGCGGCGGGGTTGGCGAGGTCGAGCACCTTCTGATGCCGCCACGTGGCCGAGTCCGCCGAGGCCTGGAGCACCCAGTCAGGATGCTGCGCGGCGAGCTCGGACACCGGGTTCACCATCTCGGGTTCGAACCACAGGCCGAACTGCATCCCGAGCGAATGCACGTGATCCGCGAGAGGTCGGAGGCCGTCGGGCCACTTGGCATCGTCGATGAACCAATCGCCGAGTCCCGAGCGATCATCGGGTCGTCCGCGGAACCAGCCGTCGTCGAGCACGAAGCGCTCGACGCCGACGGTTGCCGCGGCCTCGGCGAGCTCGATGATCTTCGCGGGGTCGTGGTCGAAGTAGACCGCCTCCCACGTGTTCAGCACCAGCGGTCGCGGCGTCGTGGGGTGACCGGGGAACGAGCGCACCGTCCGGTGCAGACGCGACGACACGGAGTCGAGCCCGCTCCCGCCGTAGGTGAGGAACACCCGCGGCGACACGTAGGTCTCCCCCGCACCCAGTCGGATCTCGCCCGGCAGCAGCAACTCTCCCCCACCGAGAACCGCACCGTGCACTCCGGCACCCTCGGGAAGCCGCTCGACACCGACCTCCACGTCGCCGCTCCACGCGACGTGCGCTGTCCACAGCTCGCCACGGCGGAAGCCGAATCCGTCGGTGCCGACCGCGGTCAGATAGGGGGCGTCGTGGCCGCCGCGACCGCGGCGCACCTGACGCAGATGCACACCGTGACGCAGGGCACCCCGCTGCGGGCGGCGCTCTCCCGTCCATCGTCCGGTGTGGTCGAGAATCTCGGTCGCGTGCGCGGGGATCGGCAGCAGGATGCGGGCGGCCAGCAGGTCCAGCGGCACCGCGTCATCGGCGGCTGTGCTCGTGACCGACAGCTGCGCGGTGAGCACGCCATCGACATCCAGCGCGAGGTCGAGCACGGCGGTGGCCTCGGCCTCGGCATCCGCGAACTCCGCCCGCAGCGATGTCGCCGAGACCTCCCACCCGCTCGTCCGCAGCAACGGGGCGCTGTGCAACCCCGCCCTATGCCAGGCGAGCGCCGGTGCACCCGACCATCCGTCGGCTTCGACGGCGAGCAGTGGGAAGGTGCGCGGAACGTCGAAAGAGCTGAAGGTCACAGCGCCGGTCGATGACGACACGAGAGCGTCTAGGTCGAGCGGGTCGAGCGCCGCTCCCCAGTGCAGTACCCGGGCGGCCGCCGTGTCGATGACGACACTCACACCGCCCGAGGTCAGGTGGACCGTTTCTGACATGTCTCTCCAGACGCGAAGAGGAGGCCCGCCCCGTGCGAACGGGGGCGGGCCTCCGAGGGTATTACTCCTTGACGGGGATCGACGCCGCCTTGAGCGCGTCGACGGTCGCCGTCTGGCCCTTCTCGATCGCGTCGAGCAGGGTTCCGCTGCCGCTGACAGCAGCCTTGAAGCCGTCCGAGATGTCCGCATAGGTCTGGGTCATGGTCGGACCCCACGCGAAGTCGGGGGAGACCTGGGTGGCGGCATCGGCAAAGATGTCGTAGATCTTCTGCCCGCCGTAGAACTCCACGCCCTCACTGAAAACCGGCAAAGCGAGTCCCGCCGTCGTGGCGGGATAGAGGTTGGCCGCGTCGGCGAGCGCAGTCAGCGCCTCATCCGACGTGTTGAGCCACAGCGCGAACGTGGTCGCCTCGTAGAGGTGTTCGCTGCCCTTGAGCACGGCGGTCGAGGATCCACCCCAGTTCCCGGCCGCGGTCCCGCCGTCCTTCCACTGCGGGAGCGGAGCGACCGCCCACGAGCCCGCGGTGTCGGGGGCACCGCTGGAGATGGAGTTGGCACCCCACACCGCGGAGTTCCAGGTCCAGACTTCGCCCGAGTTGTAGGCGTTGTTCCACTCGTCGGTCCAGGCGGGCACCGTCGCGACGAGGTCGTCGTCGAGCATGCCCTGCCAGAAGTCCGCGACCGTGGTCGTGGCGTCGTCTGCGAGCGTGACGGTCCAGCCCTCGTCGTCGCTCGCGAACCATTGGGCGCCGTCCTGCCACGCGAAGCCGGCGAACTGGTTGATGTCCGACTGTGAGAAGTTGGTGATGTAGCCGCCGAGGTCGCGGATCTTCACGGCGGCCTCACGGTACTCGTCCCAGGTGGTGGGGATGGCGATGCCGTTCTGCTCGAACAGGTCGGCGCGGTAGAACAGCGCCATGGGCCCGGTGTCCTGCGGAACGCCGTACACACCGTCGGTGCCGAGCGTCACCTGCCCCCAGGCCCAGTCGACGAACTGATCCTCGGCTGCGACGACATCTGCGCACGCACTGAGATCCTCGAGGCCGTCCTGCACGAGGAAGTTCGGCAGAGCGTCGTACTCGATCTGTCCGAGGTCGGGGGCGTCGCCGGCCTTTATCTGGTTGAAGAAGTTCTGATACGTGCCGCCGTTGCCGTTGGGTCCGGTCTGCACCTTCACCTGGATCTCGGGGTTGGCATCGTTCCAGATCTTCACGACGTCTTCGATGCCGGGGATCCAGGAGGTGAACTCGAGCGTGACGTCACCGTCGGCCGGGGTGCAGGAAGCTGCGGCGTCGCCGCCTCCGGTGCTGTCTCCGCCGCCGGCGGAGCAGCCTGCGAGCGCGAACGCCGAGATGGCGATGACGGCCGCTGCCTTCTTCTTCGAATGCTGCATTTCGATCCCTTTCATGGATGCGATGGGGTGATGCGGGGATGGAGCGTCACGCGGGAGATCCGGGTGACGACCTGCTCACTTCAGGGCGCCGGCGCCCAGTCCGTTGCGCCAGAAGCGCTGGAGCAGGAGGAATGTCACGATCAGCGGGATGACCGACAGCAGGGCGCCGATCAGGACGAGACCGCGGAGTTCGGGGAGCTGGTTCAGCTGGTTGTTCCAGTTGTAGAGGCCGAAGACGACGGGGAAGAGCTCTTCACTGCGCAGCATGATCATCGGCAGGAAGAAGTTGTTCCAGATGGCCACGAACTGGAAGAGGAACATCGTCACCAGAGCCGGGGTCATCAGACGGATGCTGACAGTGAAGAAGGTGCGGATCTCTCCCGCCCCGTCGAGGCGGCTCGCCTCGAGGAGTTCGTCCGCCACCGAGGAGGCCGCGAAGATGCGCGCGAGGTAGACGCCGAACGGGCTCACGATCGAGGGGAGGAAGACCGACCAGAACGTGTTGGTCAGCTGCGCTTGGCTGAAGATCAGGAACAGCGGCAGCGCGAGAGCCGTCGCGGGGACGAGCACTCCTCCCAGCACGATGTCGAACAGCAGGTCGCGGCCGGGAAAGCGGTACTTGGCGAGCGCGTAGCCCGCCATGGCCGCCAGAAGCGTGGCGATGGCTCCGCCGAGAGCGGCGTAGAGCATCGAGTTGCCCAGCCAGCGCAGGTACACGCCGTCCCGGTAGGTGAACAGCTCAGCGATGTTGTCGAAGAGGTGGAAGTCGGCGAACCACAGCGGTGCGGTGGTGAGGATGTCGCCGGTCTCCTTGCTGGAGGCGACCAGCAGCCACCACAGCGGAAGCAGGAAGTAGACCGTGAACACGGCCATGATCAGCATGGCACCCGTGCGGGAGATGCCCGATTCCCGAGCGGTGCTGCGGCGCCGGCCGGGCGCGACGATCGACGCGGTGGTCATGCGTTCTGCTCCTTGCGCTGCATGTACTTCATGAACCCGAACGACAGCACGAACGTCGTCACGGCGAGCACGACCGAGAAGGCAGCCGCCAGGTTGGTGTTCGGGATGGACGCCGTGGCGTACACGGTCATGTTCGGGGTGAAGGTGCTGGTCACGGCCGAACTGAACGAGCGGAACACCTGGGGTTCGGCGAGCAATTGCAGGGTGCCGATGATCGAGAAGATCGCGGTCATCACGATCGCGGGCCGCACCAGCGGGATCTTGATCGACCAGGCGATCCGCCATTGGCTGGCACCGTCGAGACGGGCCGCTTCGTAGAGCTCCTGCGGGATCGACAGCAGTGCCGAGTAGATGATCAGCATGTTGTACCCGACATAGACCCAGGTCACGACGTTCGCGATCGACCACAGGACCAGGTCGGCGCCGAGGAAGTCGATGTTCTTGGTGATCGCGGTGAAGGGCGAGAGGTTGGGCGAGAAGAGCGAGCCCCACATGATCGCGGCGATCACACCCGGCACCGCGTAGGGCACGAAGAACGCCAGACGGAAGAAGCGCTTCCCGCGCACGAGAGGCGAGTCCAGCAGCAGGGCGAACAGCAGGGCGAGGCCCAGCATGACGGGCACCTGCACGACACCGAACAGCAGCATGCGCCCCATCGAGCTCCAGAAGGCCTCGTTCTGGAAGACGAGCATGTACTGCGTGAGGCCTCCGAACACCTGCTCGGCCTTGCCGAAGGTGCCGTCGCGTTCGACGACGAGCAGGGACTGCCAGAACGCGTAGGCGATCGGCACGACGTAGAACAGTGCGAACAGAACGCCGAACGGCACGATCAAGAAGGCGATTGCCCCCTTGTGCGGGACGCGCCGGCGGGCTCGCGCCGCGGCGGGCGCAGAGACCGCCGAGGCGGTGAGCGTGGTGGTCATACATCCTCCTTGATGATGCGGACCGCTCCGGCCGGCACGATGCCGGTGGCGGGGGCGTCCGTGACGAACTCATGACCGGACGCCGTGACCTCGGCGTCGATCGACCCGTGATTGACGACGAACAGGAAGCTGCCGGTGTCCCCGACCCGTCGGACGATCTCGACGTCCGGCCCCGCGCCCGGCGCCCGTGCGGCACCGGCGGCGACGGCGATCCGCGTCATCAGCCCGGCGTAGTCCGCTCGCGAGAGCTGGGTGGAGAGGAACCAGGCCGCGCCGTCGCCGGCCGCCCGCCGCGTGATCGCCGGACCTCCGGCAGCGGGGCCGTCGACGAACGATGCGACCACCTCGGCGTCGGTCGCCGCGAGCCGCTCGCTCCAGACGGTGCCCGTCGTGCCGTCGGTGAGGGTGACGACCTCGCCCGGGCGCA
This sequence comes from Microbacterium sp. PI-1, assembly GCF_004337555.1. Lineage (NCBI taxonomy): Bacteria > Bacillati > Actinomycetota > Actinomycetes > Micrococcales > Microbacteriaceae > Microbacterium > Microbacterium sp. PI-1. The sequence continues at coordinate 6,870 of NZ_SJYZ01000019.1, forward strand.
GCGGAGCGAACTCCTCGGAGCGGATGCCCAGCAGATCGCGGAACGCCCCCGGATACCCGCCGGTGCGCACGCGATCCTCTTCGTCGACGATGCCGCTGAAGAAGGTGATGAGCGCGACGGCACCGCCCTCGACCGCGCGTGCGATGGCCGCTGCGTCCGCATCGCTGAGGAGGTGCAGGGCCGGCACGATGAGCAGACGGTAGCCGTCGAGGTCGCCGCCGGGGCGCACGACGTCGGTGGTCAGACCCGCATCCGACAGCGCCGCGTGAGCCGCATGCACCTGTCCGAGGTAGGTCAGCGCCTCGCTCGGACGCCCTTCGTTCTCGGACGCCCACCAGCTCTCCCACGAGAAGAGCAGCGCGGTGTCCGCGACGACTCGGGTACCGGCGACCTCACCGAGGCGATCGAGCAGGCCACCCAGTTCGACGACCTCACGCCACTGGTTCGAGTCCTCACCGGCGTGGGGAACCAGGGCGGTGTGGAACTTCTCCGCACCCTGCGTCGAAGCCCGCCATTGGAAGAAGCAGATCCCGTCGGCACCGCGAGCGAGGTGGGAGGCGATGTTGCGCCGCATCTCCCCCGGCGACTTGGCGAGGTTGTACGGCTGCCAGTTCACCGCACCCGTCGACGTCTCCATCAGTAGCCAGGGCTCCCCCTGCGCGAGGCCGCGCGTGAGGTCGGCAGCGAACGAGAGCTCCCCGCGGGCGTCGTCGAGACGGCGGTCGAGATAGTGGTCGTTGGCGATCAGATCCATGTCCCCCGCCCAGGTCCAGTAGTCGAGGTTGCGAATGTGCGCGGTGACCATGAAATTCGTCGTGACCGGAATGCTGCTCCGCTCCCGCAGGATCGCGGCCTCCGCCCGGTACAGCGCGAGCTGCTCGTCGGAGCTGAACCGCTGGAAGTCGATCATCTGCCCGGGGTTGCGCAGGGACAGGGCCTGCGCGGGCGGACGCACGTCCTCGAAGTCGCTGTACCGCTGGCTCCAGAACGTCGTCCCCCATGCGCGGTTCAGCGCGTCGATGTCGTCGTAGCGCTCACGCAGCCAGACACGGAACGCTTCGGCGCTCACGTCGCAGTAGCAGAGCGCGTTGTGACAGCCCAGTTCGTTCGACACGTGCCACAGCGACACCGCGGGGTGATCGCCGTAGCGCTCGACCACTTTCGTCACGACGTCGGCGGCATAGGCGCGAAAGAGCGGAGAGCTCGGGCAGTACCCTTGGCGACCGCCCTGCTGGAACACAGTGCCGTCCACGCCGACGGGAAGCATCTCGGGGTGGCGAGCCGTGACCCACGGGGCGGGCGAGGCCGTGCCGGTGCCGAGGTTGATGCGGATCCCGCTCGCGTGCAGAAGACCGATGATCTCGTCCAGCGCGCTGAAGTCCCAGACGCCCGGTGCCGGGTTGATCGACGACCAGCCGAAGATGTTGATTGCGACGAGGCCGACGCCCGCCTGCGTCATGAGGCGCACGTCCTCGGGCCACACGCTACGGTCCCACTGCTCGGGATTGTAGTCGCATCCGAACACGAGGCCGCGCCCTGCGGAGAGGGCGGCGATGCGGTCAGACACGGCGGCGGCCATACGATGACGCTCCTTTGCGACGATGTGTGCACGTGCACAGAATCAGTCGCGGAAACACTGATCGGGATTTTCTGTGAACGTGCACACATCGTCGCATGTCGCCGTGGGGGTCGTCAAGTCCGGGTCGCTAGGCTGTCGATCATGACCACTTCCGCTCGCCGCCGCAGCACCGTGCACGACGTGGCACGGGTGGCCGGGGTGTCGAGGGGAACCGTGAGCCGCGTGATCAACGGCGGCTATGTGTCCGACGCCGCTCGGTCGGCGATCGAAGAGGCGATCCGCGAGGTCGGTTACGTTCCCAACACCGCGGCGCAGAACCTGGTGCGCCAGCGCACCCAGGCCATCGCCTTCATCGTGCACGAGCCGCACGCGCTGTTCCTCGAAGATCCGAACATCGGCGCCATCATGCTCGGCACCAACGAGACCCTCTCCGAAGCGGACTATCAGATGGTCTGCCTCGTCGTGGACTCGGTGCGCGATACGGAGCGCGTCGCCCGCTACCTCAACGGCGGCTTCGTGGACGGCGCCGTGATCGTCTCAGCCCGCGCGCAGGATCCGATCACGAATGCCGTCATGCGTCTGGATCTTCCGGTCGCCTACGTGGGCCACCCCCCGGATGTGGATGCAGCCTGGGTCGGCGTCGACAACCGCGGAGCCGCGAAAGCCGTGACCTCACGCCTGATGGCGACCGGACGCAGACGAGTCGGCATGATCGCCGCGGCTCTCGACCGTGACTCCGGCACTGATCGCCTCGCGGGATTCACCGATGCCTTGGGTGCCGACTTCGACCCGGACCTCGTCGAGGAGGCGCCGCTGTACTCGTACGCCGACGGGGCCGCGGCGATGACGCGACTGCTCGACCGCGCGCCCGACATCGACGGGGTCTTCGGTGCCTCCGATGCCGTCGCCGCCGGAGCGATGCTGGCGTTGCGCGAAGCCGGCCGCCGTGTTCCCGAGGACGTCGGCGTCGTGGGCTTCGACAACAGCTCATGGGCGACCAGGACCACACCGCCGCTGTCGACCGTCGACCAACCGGCGGAAGGACTCGGCGCGGCCGCCGCAGCCGCTGTGCTCGCCCAGTTGCGCGAAGATCAGCGTCCGCGCGTGGGGATCATGTTGCCGACGCCGGTCGTGTGGAGAGATTCCGCCTGAGCCCCTCTCCCCCACCGGAACGGCGACACGGTGGGGTCGGCATCGATCCAGAAGCGCCAGGGGAAGGCAGCGGTCCCGGCGACGCCCGCGACGCCGACCCTGGGGCCGCGCACCACATCGTCCCGCGGCTCGCCGAGCCACAACTCGGCCCTCGCCCCGTGCCGTTCCTCGCCGGTGATGGCGTCGATGCCGTCGTGCAGGGGATGCCGCAACCCCACGGCCCGCCCGAGACGACCGGGCCCACGCGCCAGATCCCGCCGGGCGATGCGGCTGAGCGGCAGCGTCGCACCTCGGCGCCGTGCCGCGGCATCCGCTCCGATCACGATCTCCCCCGCACGCAGCAGCACGCCGTCGCCCTGCCCGATCGGCCCGCACACCACGTTGACGCAGGAGTGGATGCCGTGACTCAGATACACGTAGAGATGTCCGGGCTCGCCCCACATGGTGGCGTTGCGCGGCGTGCGTCCCATCCGCGCGTGGGATCCGGGGTCGGCGATCTCGCCGGTGCCCTGCCCGTGGTAGGCCTCGACCTCGGTGATGCGCAGTCGCACCTCGACAGGTCCGCGTTCGTCCGTCGCGGGGGCGAACGTCCGAAGCTCGGCCCCGAGCAGGAGCGGCGCGACCTCGACCGCCGAGCCGCTCAGGTCCGCACGGACCGCTCGACGCAGACCATCCTGCTGCGGCATCTCAGAACCGCGGGGCCGTCTGGCACCAGGAGGCATCGAAGCCGGTGAGGGCGACCATCTCCTTGCCGCTCTCCATGTCGATGAGGTGCGTCTCGACCTGCTCGGGCAACGGCAGCAGCATTCCGTCGTAGGGGTTGTTCGCGAGGTCGGGCGCGATCGCCACGGCCGCATACTGACCACTCGGGGAGGCGCACGCCTGCAGGATCGAATCGGTCGCCCCGATCTCGACCAGCGGGGTGGCTTTGCCGTCGTCGTCCACGCGGATGACGGCCTGTCCGATCGGGAGTCCCGCATCGTCACGGGCGACGACGTGCCGGAGCGTGCCACCGGGGAACGGGGTGATGGAGGTCGCCGTCCCGTAATCGGGGTCGGATGCTGCGAGCGGCTGCTCCGATCCGTCCGCGAGGTTCAGTTCGACGACGGCCCCGTCGAGGCGCTCCACGATGGCGGTGTAGGTGCCGCGGGAGATGCCCTGGATCATGGCGGCGAGACCGAGGGACTGCACGCCCGCGTCGCTCGAGCGGTCCACGAGGGACAGTGCACCGTCGAAGTCGATGAACAGCACGGCGGCGCTGTCGGGCACGAACTGCCACACGAAGACACTCGCCTCCGCACCGGCGACCTCGATCACCTGCGGCTCGTCCTTGCCGCTCAGCGACTGGGTGACGAGCACGCTCGCCCGCCCTTCGTCGTCGCTGAGCTCGCGGTCGGAGTAGCTGTAGCCGACCAGGCCGCCTCGCTCCGAGACCTGGACGGCGCCGACGTAGCCGTCACCGGGCAGGTCGAGTTCGCGCTGGTTCTTCCCGTCGCGGTCCATCACGAGCAGGTGGGAGCCGTCCTCTTCCTCCACCGCGACCACGAGCTGCGTCGAGGTGGCCCGGAAGTCGTTGATCTTCTCGTGCTCGTACACCGCCACCCCGTCGCCCTTGAGGTCGGTGAGGAAGATCTTGTCCTTGCCGTCGACGTCTCGGCGCAGCAGGAAAATGGTGGACGGCGGCGTCGTGAACGACGTGGTCAGGGTCGTCGACGGACCGCCACCCGCACCGGCCACGTCGGCCACGCGGATCGTGTACTCCGTCGAGTCGTCGAGCGGCACCGTGAAGCGGACGCCGACACCCCGACCCGAGGCATCGACCGTGAACGGCGTCGCCGGCTCGACGGTGACCTGCTCGGGATCGATGTCGGCGAGCGCCTGGTTCGCGGTGAGGATGACCCTGCTCCCGGAGGACTCGATCGCATGTTCCGCGTCCACCTGCACGTCGCTGATCCGCGGGCCCTGCAGGAGACTGACGATGCCGAGCCCGGTCCCGGCGAGCACGAGGACGCCCAGCACCGCACCGAGTGTGAGGAGGAACCTCCGCGGGTTCCGCGGCGCGCTCGGGGCCGGGGCCTCGGACGCGGCCGTCAGCGGGGGCTCGGCGGGAGGGGAAGTCGCCGGCTCGTCGTCGATCTGCGGGGCGGCACCCACGAACACGGGCTCAGGTGCGACAGGGACGGCCGGCAGCGCGGTCGCTTCGGCATCCTCCCGCGCGGCAGCCTCGAACGCGGCCATCTTCCGTGCGGCCGCCTCCTGCTCCGCGACCTCCCGTTCACCGGCTCGGCGCACCGCCGCCTCCCGAAGAGCGGCGTCCCGAAGAGCGGCCTCACGGACAGCGGCGTCGTCCGCTGCGGCTTCCGGCTCGTCGGCGGGGGGCGCGGCGTGATCCGGCGGGGTGACCGCACGCTCGATCCGCTCGGCCTCCGCCGCCTCTGCGGCCTCACGGGCGGCGCGCAGCTCGGCGCGGGTCCGCGGGACGGCGGGCGTCTCGGGGCGCTCGTCGTCAGTACTCATACGGATCCCCGGGCTCGTCGATCGCGACGACGTCGGTCGGTTCGATGTGGAGCTTGCCGTCGCTGTCCGCGCGCACGGTGCCGGTGACCTCGACCCACTGTCCGGTCGGATAGTCGTCCGGATCGACGGTGACCGGCAGCGCGGCCGTCTGCGCATCGATCACGCAGTGCGTGATGACCAGCCGGGTCAGGTTCACGCCGTCGCCCGATCCCGGGGTCACGAAGCCGGTGAGGGTCACGGGCGCACCGTCGTAGGCCGAGGTGTTCGTGGACGCGGCGAAGACGCTCGCCCAGTCGCCGACGCCGAAGGTCGAGGTATCAGCGACGCCGAGCGCGACGCTGTCGGAGCCGGCAAACAGCGCGCTCTGCTCCCCCGCGCGCGACATCGCGAGCTCGACCGAGAGCGACGCCGGGGGCAGCACCAGGGCCGCGATGACGACGCCCGAGGCGATCACCCCTCCTGTGACCGCGCCGACACCCGCAAGGGAACGGCGGCGCGGGGTCGCGGACGAGCCGGATTCCGTGTCGTCGGAGACTTCCGTGCCGTGACCGTGTCCGTGGTCATGACCGTGATCGCCCTCTTCGCCGAGAGGCAGGGTGCACGACCAGATCGCGCCGGCCAGGGTCACGACCGCGGCCGCACACGCGAACCACACGGTTTCGGGGCTGATGTAGAGCGTGAGGCGGTCCGTGATGCCGAGTCCGAGGGTCACGACCGCGATCACCGCAGCGAGGCCGACCCCGAGCCAGCGGGTGGCGAGGGCACGCGCACGTGTGGTGGTCTGCTCAGACAAGGACGTTCACCCCGATCCCGATCGCGAACGCCGAGGCGAGGACGATCCCGACGATCCCCACGAGGGTGCGCCCGGTGAAGGTGGTGCGCATGAGCGCGAGCATCTTGATGTCGACGAGCGGTCCGACCAGCAGGAACGCGACGATCGCGCCGGACGAGAACGTCGAGGCGAACGACAGCGCGAAGAACGCGTCGACGTTCGAGCAGATGGCGACCGTCATCGCGAGCGCCATCATGGCCACGATCGACAGCACCGGGTTCGAGCCGATCGCGAGCAGCCACTCCCGGGGAATCAGCACTTGCACGGCCCCGGCGAGTGCGGAACCGATGACCAGCGCGGGCATCACGGCGCGAAGCTCGATGAGGAACTGGGTCAGGCTGCGGCGCACCGGCGTCCCGGGCTCGTGCGTCACCCGGTCGCAGGTGTCGACGAAGCGCTGCGTGAGCATGCCGTCGGGGTCGGGGTGGCGGCTGTAGATCCAGCCGATCAGGTTCGCGATCAGGTATCCGCCGACGAGGCGCGCGACGAGGATCCCGCCGTCCCAACCGAACGCGGCGTGCGTGGTGAGGATCACGATCGGGTTCACGATCGGCGCCGCGATCAGGAACGTCATCGCCTCGGCCGGGGCGAGACCGCGCATCATGAGCCCACGGGCGAAGGGCACGTTGCCGCACTCGCACACCGGGATGAGCATCCCCAGCAGCGACAGCACGGCCCGCCGCGCCCACGCGCGCTTCGGCAGCCAGCGGTGGATGACATCGGCGGGCAACCAGACCTGCACCACGATCGACAGCAGCACACCGAGGATCACGAACGGGAGCGCCTCGATCAGCACGCTCAGGGCGAGGGTGAGGCCGTCCTGCGCACGGGTGGGCAGCGACGCCGGGAACAGCGTCGGCAGGAACGCATCGACCAGGAACAGTGCCGCGATGATGACGGCACCGAGGCCGACGCCGATCCATGCCGAGCGCGCAGTGGGCGCCGGGCGATGGGAGTGACCGTGGCGGGTCGCCGTCGCTGCCGAGGGGCTCACGCGTTCGCAGTCCGTTCGGCGTCGCGCTTGTTCGCGCACGGGGTGCACAGTCCGAAGATGTCCACCACGTGAGCGGCATCCGTGAAGCCGTGCAGGGCGGCGGTGCGATGCGCCCACTGCTCGACGTCCTTGGCCTCGATCTCCACGGTCAGACCGCACGATCGGCAGATCAGGTGGTGGTGGTGTCCCTGGGTCGTGCAGGCGCGATACAGCGCCTCACCCTCGGGGCTCTGCAGCGAGTCGGCGTCACCGGAGGCGGCGAGTCCCGCGAGAGCGCGGTACACGGTCGCCAAGCCGATGCCCGTGTTGTCGTCGCGCAGGGAGGCATGCAGGCTCTGCGCACTCACGAATCCGCGAGCGTCGGCGAGTGCTTCGCGCACGCGTTCGCGCTGCCAGGTGTTCCGCTGAGCCATACGTCGAGTCTAGGCCGCTGCGGTTGGCGAGGGCTGGGAGCGGCCAGGACCCGTTCGAATCGCGTGAATGGTCGCATCTCGGGCTGATTCCCGACCATTTGCGCGATTCGGAAGCACGGTCTCAGACCCGCACCCGCCGGACCCTGGCCCGCGCCCGCTGCACGATCCAGCACACGACGTAGATCGTGAACGACAGCGTCGTGATGTACGGGCTCACGGGCAGCGTGCCGGCGAGGGCCAGCAGGATTCCGCCGACCGCCGAGACGAACCCGAAGAGCGCCGCGAGCAACGGCACGGCGATCGGACCGGCCGTCACACGCATGGCCGCGGCCGCCGGGGTCACCAGCAGTGCCATCACGAGCAGCGCCCCGATGATGTGCACGCTCACCGCGACGATCAGGCCGAGCAGCACCATGAACAACAGGCTCACCGCGCGGGTCGGCACACCACGGGCGGCAGCGGATTCCGGGTCGAGGGAATCGAAGCGGAGAGGGTTCCACATCACCAGGAGTCCGATCAGCACGACCAGGCTGATCCCGATGAGCCACCCGAGGTCCGGCGTGGAGACCGACACGATCTGCCCCGTGAGCAGGCTGAAGCGGTTGGCGCTGCGACCGTCGTAGAGCGAGAGGAAGAGGATGCCGAGGCCCAGGCCGAACGGCATCAGCACACCGACGATCGAGTTTCGGTCCCTGGCCTTGGCCCCCAGGATGCCGATGAGGATCGCGGCGGCGAGCGCGCCCGCGAGGGATCCGGCCACGACGCTGCCGCCGAAGAGCAGGGCCGCTGCGGCTCCCGCGAACGACAGCTCGCTCACGCCGTGCACGGCGAAGGCCAGGTCGCGCTGCATCACGAACACGCCGATCAGACCGCCGACGACGCCGAGGACGGCGCCCGCGATGATCGAGTTCGCGAGCAGGGCCACGAGCTCGCCGTAGTCCTGGAAGGAGAACACGTCGCTCCAGTCGACGAGCGGCACCATGACCGATGCGACGTTCATGCGACTCCTCCGTGCTCGTGATCGCCGTGGTCGTGGTGCGGTTCGGCATCCGGAACGCCGACGACGACCAACCGGTCGCCCGCACGGAGCACGAACACCGGGGTGCCGTAGAGGTCGGTGAGCACGCGGGTCTGCAGCACCTCGTCCGGGGTCCCGAGCAGGAACCGTCCGCCGGCGATGTAGAGGATGCGGTCGACCCGGCCGAGGATCGGATTGATGTCATGCGTGACGAACAGCACCGCCGCCTCGCGCTCGCGCCTCTGACGGTCGATGATGTCGGTCACGGCGACCTGGTTGGCGAGGTCGAGGTTCGACAGCGGCTCATCGCACAGCAGCAGGGCGGGCTCGTCGGCGAGGGCCTGTCCGACCCGAAGCCGCTGCTGCTCGCCGCCCGACAGCAGCCCGACCCGTCGTTCGGCGAACTCCGACGCGCCGACCGCCTCGAGTAGACGGTCGACCTTCGCGCGGTCGCCGCGGTGCGGGATCGGGAAGCCGAAGCGGCTCCCCTGCACTCCGAGGGCGACGAGATCACGTGCCCGCATGCTCGTGTCGGGAGCCAGCGAGCGCTGCTGCGGGATGTAGCCGATGCGGGGGTTGCCGCGGTGCACGGGCTCTCCGGCGACCTTGATCACACCGGACGACAGCGGCTGAAGCCCCAGGATGCTGCGCAGGAGAGTGGTCTTGCCCGACCCGGAGGGGCCGAGCACGGCGATGAACTCTCCCGGCTCGACGGTGAGGTCGAGTCCCGACCAGAGCTCCCGATCGCCGCGATGCAGTGAGGCGTCGGAGATCTCGAGGACCGGATTGTCGCGCGGTGCGGCGCCGCCGCTCACGACTCGACGGCGGCGGCGAGGCTCTGGATCGCGTCACTCATCCACTCAGAGTACGACGATCCGTCCTCGAGCAGCTCCGTGAAGGCGACGACGGGGATGCCGGCCGCCTCGGCCGCGGCCTCGACGCGCTCGGTCTCCGCACCACCGGTCTGAGCGTTGGTCAGCAGAGCGCCCACCGTGCCGCTGCCGATCACGTCGAGCGCTTCGAGCAGAACGGCGGGCGCGACATCGGTGCCCTCTTCCACAGACTCCGCGAATCCTTCCGGGGTGACGTCGGTCAAGCCCGCAGCCGCGGCGAGGTACCCCGGAAGCGGCTCGGTGATGAACACCTCGACACCCGCGGCGTCCGCCTTGATGCCCTCGAGGTCGGCCTCGAAGCCCTCCAGGTCGGCGATGAGGTCGTCGGCGTTGGCCGTGAAGTCCTTCGCCCCGTCGGGGTCGAGCTCGGCCAGCTCCTCGCTGATCGCCTCGACGACGTGGATCATGGTGTGCGGGTCGAACCAGACGTGCTCGTTGAAGCCCTCGATGTGGTCGTGGCCCTCATGCCCCTCTTCACCCTCGGCATGATCGTGGTCGTGGCCCTCTTCCTCGGGCGCATCGGTGGCGGACTCGTCGGCGTGGTCGTGGTCCGCTTCGTCGTCGTGGCCCTCATTGCCGGGGAAGTCGTGCGAGTACTCGACGGCCGTGATGACGTGCGGGTCCTTCGCATCCTGCAGCAGCGTGTCGATGAAGGCGTCGTATCCCCCGCCGTTCTCGATCACCAGGTCGGCCTTCTGCACCGTGAGCCGGTCGCGGGCACTCGCCTCGTAGGAATGCGGGTCCTGCGAGGCGGAGGTGATGATCGACTGCACGTCGACGCGGTCACCGCCGATCTGCGCGGCGATGTCGCCGTAGACGTTCGTACTCGCGACGACCGTGATGGTGCCGTCGTCGCCCTCCCCCGCGGCGGGGGTGGAGCATCCGGCCAGCGTGAGGGCGGCAACGGATGCGAGAGCGAGGACGAGGACGGGCTTCTTCATGCTCCCACTCTAAACGCTAATGAGAACCATTATCAAACTGAGAGTCGAGCCTCTCCTTTTTCCTGCCGTCCACGCCCCCCATACGCGCCGAGACCCCCGCTGACGCGCGACGACAGACGGGGGTCTCGGCGCCAGACGGGGGTCTCGACGACAGGCGGGGGTCGCTAGCCGAGCAGGCGCGCCGGAGCGATCCAGGCTGTGGCCTCGCCGGGAAGCACGAAACCGTCGAGGGGGGCACTCGAGAGGACCACGTCGGCGGCGTCCGCACCAAGGTCGAACGGGGCCGTGCCGAAGTTCGACACCACCTGCCATCCGTTCGGCCGGGCGAAGTGCAGCACGTCGTCGCGCCCGGTCTCGATCCACTCCAGGGCCTCGTCGGTCTGCAGCAGATGCCGCAGGCGCAGGGCCTCCCGGTACAGCGACAGTGTCGACGACGGATCCGCCGCTTCCACGTCGACCGCGTACTCCGCGAACCACTCCGGCTGCGGAAGGTGCGAGCCCGCGGCACCGAAGCCGTGCGAGGAACCCTCCGCCGTCCACGGCAGCGGCACGCGGCATCCGTCACGGCCCAGTCCGTCGAACTCGGCGCCGCGGAAGAAGCCGGGGTCCTGACGCTGCTCGGGCGTGATCTGCGCGACCTCGTGGAGTCCGAGCTCCTCCCCCTGGTAGAGGTACGTGCTGCCGGGGAGGCCGAGCAGCAGAAGAGTCGCGGCGTGCGCCCGGCGGAGTCCGCCCTCACGGTCCAGCGCCTCAGCCGGCCCGCCGGCCTTCACCCACTCGGTGCCCTGCTTGACCGGACGGCCGTTCAGCGCCGGAAGTCCGTAGCGGGTGGCGTGACGCGTGACATCGTGGTTCGACAGCACCCAGGTGGTCGACGATCCGGTGGCCCCCGCCTGCTGCAGGTTGTCGGCGATGATGCTCCGGAACTGCGCGGCGTCGAAGTCGGCGACCAGCAGGTCGAAGTTGAACGCCTGCCCGAGCCCCTCGGCCGAGGCGTACTTCGCACGGCGTTCCGGGGTCTCGACCCAGGCCTCGGCGACGGCGGTGCGGGGCGGGTCGTACTCGTTGAAGACCGCCCGCCACTCGGCGTAGATCTCGTGCACGTCGTCGCGGTCGATCATCGGATGCGTGCCCGAGGTGCGGTCCATCGCGTCGAGTTCGGCGCGTGAGGGCAGCGGCTCGCTGAGGTCCTTCGTGAGCATGTGGGCGACGTCGATGCGGAACCCGTCGACGCCGCGGTCCGACCAGAAGCGCAGCGTCTTCAGGAAGTCGGCGCGCACCTCGGGGTGATCCCAGTTCAGGTCGGGCTGCTCGACGGCGAAGTTGTGCAGGTACCACTGCCCATCCGCCACGCGCTCCCACGCGCTGCCACCGAACACCGAGTCCCAGTCGGTCGGCGGCTCGGATCCGTCGGGGCCGCTGCCCTCACGGAAGATGTAGCGCTCGCGCGCGGCCGAGCCCCGACCGGCGGCGAGCGCCTCCTGGAACCACTCGTGCTGGTCGGACGAGTGGTTCGGGACGATGTCGACGATCACGCGGATGCCGCGGGAGTGCAGCGCCTCGACCATGTCGTCGAAGTCGGCGAGTGTGCCGAGCCGCCGATCGACGTCGCGGTAGTCGGCGACGTCGTACCCGCCGTCGGCGAGCGCCGAGGGGTAGAACGGGCTGAGCCAGACCGCATCGATGCCGAGGTCGCGGAGATAATCGGCCCGGGAGACGATGCCCGGGATGTCGCCGATGCCGTCGCCGTTCGCGTCCGCGAAGCTGCGCGGATAGATCTGGTAGACGGCGGCCTGACGCCACCAGGCGGCATCTTCGGCGGTGCGGGTCTCGGCGAGAAGCGCGTCGGTCATGAGAGGAGGACTCCTTCTGTGTTTCCGGTGGTTCCGGTGGTTCGTGTCGTTCGAGGAGGTGGTCAGCCCTTGACGGCACCCTGCGTGACGCCCTCCATGACCCATCTCTGGGTGAACAGGTAGGCCACGATCGCGGGTGCCATCGCCATCAGGTACGAGGCGAAGGCGACGTTGTAGTTGTTGCTGAACTGGTTCTGGAACAGGTTCTGCCGCACGGGCAGTGTCTGCAGCGCCGGATCGGCGATGATGAGCGACGGCATCATGAAGTCGTTCCAGGCGTAGAGGAAGGCGAAGATGCCGACGGTCGCGCTCATCGGCGCGAGCAGCGGGAAGATCAGCTTCCAGAACGTCTGCCAGGTCGTGGCGCCGTCGATGCGGGCGCTCTCCTCGAGCTCGATCGGGATCGACCGCAGGAACGCGGTGAACAGCAGCACGCTGAAGCTCAGCTGGAACATGGTCGCGAGGATGATCACCCCGAACGGGTTGTCGAGTCCGACGCGTCCGGTGAGCTGGATCTGCGGCAGCGCCACGACGGGGAACGGGATGAACATCGCCGCGAGCAGGTAGAAGAACGAGTAGCGGAACAACCGACGGTCCCAGTTGCGCACGATCGCGTAGGACGCGAACGCGGCCAGCACGATCGTCGCGGTCACCGTACCGGCGGTGACCAGCAGGGAGATTCCCGCGCCGACGGGGAACTTCGTCAGCGTCCACGCCTCGACGAAGCCGTCGAAGCTGAACGGGGCCGGGAGCGAGAAGGCGTTGCCGTCGACCGCCTGCCCGGTGGTCTTGAGCGCCATCGAGATGGTCACGTACAGGGGCAGGAGGACGGTGACCGCGCACAGGATCAGGATGACCGTGCCCGACCAGTTCACGCGCTCCATGCGCACGCGCGGCTTCTTGCCCGAGGTGGGGATGGTGGTGAGTGTCTGCGTCGACATCAGAGTGCGTTCCTTCCGCGCGTCAGCGACAGCTGGAGGAGGGAGATGAGCACGGCGACGATGAAGAAGATGGTCGCGTTGGCCATCTGGTAGGCGTAGTCGCCGCCGTTGAAGCCCGCGATGATCGTCATCGCGACGCTGCGGGTGGACGTGCCCGGACCTCCGTTGGTGAGGCCGACGATGATGTCGTAGGCGTTCAGGAAGCCCTTGAACCCGAGGATCACGTTGATCACGACGTAGCCCGCGACGAGTGGGAGCGTGATGCGGGTGAGCTGTTGCGCCTTGCTGGCGCCGTCGATGCTCGCCGCCTCGTACACCTCGCCGGGGACGGACAGGAGCCCGGCGATGTAGATCAGCAGTGTGCCGGGCACGGCCTGCCAGGCCGTGACGATCACGATGGCTATCCAGGCGAGGTCCGGATTGGCGAGCAGGCTCGTCTCGAGCCACGGGATGCCGGCCGCCGCTCCCGCCGCAGGGATCGAGTTCGAGAACAGGAAGTTGAAGACGTAGGCGATGATGATGCCCGAGATCACCATCGGGATGACGAAGATCGTCCGCAAGCCCGTCTTGAACCGGATGCGCGAGGTGAGCCCAACGGCCAGCAGGAACGCGACCACGTTCACGACGACGACCGTGGCGATCGAGAACCCGAACGTGAACAGGTAGCTCTGCAGGATCGACGGATCACTGAACAGGGCGATGTAGTTCGTCAGCCCGTTGAAGCTCCACTCCCCGATGCCGATCGAGTCGGTGAAGCTGAAGAAGATGCCGATGACGCCCGGCAGCGTGATCGCGAGTGTGAAGAGCACCAGCGTGGGCAGCAGGAACAGGTAGTAGATCGGCTCGACGCGACGCGTGTGCCGCCGGAGCTTCCGGTCGCCGCCCGTCACGATGACGGTCGTGCTGTCCGACGCCGAGGGGGTCGTCGTGGTGCTCATGATGCGCCCTCCTCACCGTCGGCGTTGTCCTGGGTCGAGGGGATCGGCGCACGGAAGGTGATACGGGCCCAGTCCGCGTCCATCGTGCGCAGGATGGAGGTCGGCGAGGCCCCGAGCACCATCGCCTGCGCGTAGTTGAAGATCGGGAGAGTCTTGGGAACGAGCACCGACGGGCCCTGATAGATCTGGCCCTCGTCGTAGTACTCGATCATCCCCTCGACACGGGGGTCGTCCGGAGCCGGCGCCCCCTTCGTCGGGGTGAAGCCCAGCTGCGAGGCGTTGTACTCCTCGATGTTCCGGGGCTCGTAGAGGAACTCAAGGAAGTCCCGGGCGGCCTCCTTGTGGCGGGAGCCCTCCGGGATCATCGCGGCGAGGTCCATGTTCACACGGACGCCGAGGTCGTCCGGATCATCGGTCATCGGCAGCGGGAAAGTGCCCAGCTGCAGATCCGGCGCGGTCTTCGCGATCTCACTGAACGCCCACGGCCCCTGCAGGTACATCGCGGCCTCCCCCTTGGCGAAGGCCAGGTTGCCGTCGCCGTAGCCGCGGCTCGGCGCATCCGCGTTCGTGTAGTCGTTCGCGAGCTGCATCATCTTGTCCATCGGCTCGGCGAAGTCCTTCGAGAACGAGACCTCGGAGTCGGGCCCCACCTCCGCACCCTCGTCCGCGAGGGCGTCGAAGAACTCGATCACGTCGACCGAGCCGCCCGCGGTGTAGTCGTACCAGCCCTGCCCCACGGTCCAGTCGTCCTTGAACGTGCCGTAGAACGGGTCGATTCCGGCAGCCTTCAGCTGGTCGCACACGGCGAGCAACTCGTCCCAGGTCTGCGGAACCTCGAGACCCTGCGCCTGGAAGATCTCCTTGTTGTAGATGACCGATGCGGCCATCACCGAATACGGCAGCGCGCTCGTCCGCCCCTCGCAGGAGCCGTACTGATCCATGAGCGGCTGCAGGTCGTCGCGGATGTCCGCGGCCGCGGCGGTCTCGGACAGATCGGTGAGGGCGCAGCGCTGCACGAACCGGGCGATCTCGTAGTTGTAGTTGGCGAGCATGATGTCGGGCGGATTGCCCCGCACGAAGCTCGCCGAGACGACATCGACGCCCGAGGTGTCGATCTCGACCCGCACGTCGCTCTGCGACGCGTTGTACTCGGCGACGAGGGCGGTCATGAATTCGATCGCCTCGCGCTTGCTGAAGGTGAAGCGGATGGTCTCCGCTCCTGAGCCGGGGGCGCATCCGGCGAGCGCCGTGCCGACCAGGGTGACCCCCAGGGCTGCGGCCACCGCTCGGGCCGCTCGTGTTCGTCTCTCAGACACCGTCGTCCTTCCGATATATAAATCCACAGACTAAATCTAGTGAGCGAATTTACTCTGTCGAACGGTACTCTCTCATTGGGAAGACAGGGAGGTCAAGTGTCGTGACGGAAGTCTCCGCAGACCTGGGCACCGGCCGCGCGAGCGTGGGGGCGGTCCTCGACTTCGCCTGGACGGCCGGCGAGTTCACCGCGACCGAGGCGATGGCGGGCACCTCCCTGACCCGCTCGACGGCCATCGACGCGATCGACACCCTGGTCGGGGCCGCCGTGCTGTGCGAGCTTCCGAACGCCCGCGCGGTCGGCGCGTACCGCTCCGGCAGACCCTCGCGGCGCTTCGTCTTGGCCCCCGACCTCGGGGTCGTGATCGGCGTGGATGCGGGAGACACCCACCTCGCCGTCACCGTGGCCGACCCCCTCGACCGCACGCTCGTGCACCACCGCCTGGAGTTCACGCCCTCGCAGTCGGCCGACGAACGACGCGCGACGATCCTCGAACGCCTCGGCGACGCACTCACCGAAGCCGAGGTGACGCCCGACCGGGTGCTCGCGCTGTGCGTCGGCGTCGCGGCGCCCGTGAACCGCGATGGCGTCTCCCCTCCGCACCCCGACGGCTTCTGGGAGCGCACCAACCCCGGCCTCGCCGAGGCCCTGCGCGACTGGGCTCCCGTCGTCCAGATCAAGAACGACGCGCAGCTCGCCGCCATTGCCGAGGGGACGGAGGGAGCGGCGATCGGATGCCGCGACTACGTCGCTCTGCTCGCGAGCGAGAGATTCGGCGGCGGCGTGGTGGTCGACGGCCACGTGCTGCACGGCGCGCACGGCGGCGTCGGCGAGGGCGTCGTGTTCGACCACATCGTGGGCGTCGGGTCGGCGTTCGGACTCCGCTACGCGGTGGAGGATCAGGTGCGGGCGGCGGTGGATGAGGGCGAGATCGCGGCGGACAGCGCGGTCGGACGCCTCGTCGCAGCAGACCGCATCGATCCCCGCCTCGTGCTCACCCTCGCCGCGTCGGGTGACCCGGATGCCGAGCTGGTCACCTCTCGTGTCGGCGCCACCGTCGCCCGTATCGTCGGCGTGCTCGGCAGCATGTACGACCCGGCGCGCGTCATCGTGTGCGGAGCGGTCGCCGAGAGCATCGAGCCCGTGCTGACCGCCGCCCGGCGCATCCTCCCCGAGGAGCTGCACCTGCCGGCACCGGAGATCCTCGCCTCGACGCTCGGTGCCGAGGTCGTCTCACGCGGAGCCGTCGCGACCGCTCGCCGCGCGGCCAGGGAGTACGCCGTGCCCCGGCTCGCCGAGGAACGCCTCCGCGCGAGCGCGTAAGGCCGCGAGCGCATAAGGCGGAGGAGCGGCGCGCGGTCAGTCGCGACCCTCCTCGTCCCCCGTCGTCTCCTCCGGCTTCTGGCGCGCGCGGAGTCGAGTCTCCCGCCGGTTCTCGCCGACGGTCAGGGAGGCGTCTCCGGAGGCGGTGTGGGCGGGATTGCCGGGCCCCCGAGGCTGGATACGACCGGGCTCGAGCGTCCGGGTGACGTCTTCGGCCGAGACGACGGGGATCTGCCCGGTGGCGGTTTCGTACCACTCCGTCAGGGCAGGATCATCCGTGTCGATCCCCGCGCCCGCACCTTCGTCGGCGGCGACCTCGGTCGCGCCGAACACGAAGTCGTCGCCGTGCTCCGCGATCCCGCGACGCACTCCCTGTGCGATCGCCGCACGCGCGTATCGATGACGCAGCATGTAGGGGTCCGTTCGCAGTTCCTTCGCCCACGCGATCATGATGCCGATCACGATGACCGCGAACGGCAGCGCCGACACCACCATGATCGATTGCAGTCCGGACAGGGCGGTCTGACCACCCGCGAGGAGGAGCGCGAGTGCTGCCGCGCCGAGCAGAAGCCCCCACGTGATCGTCACCCAGGTCGACGGCTCCGGTTTGCCGCGCTGGCTCATCGAGCCCATCACGATCGCAGCGGAATCCGCCGAGGTCACGAAGAACAGGATGATCGAGATCATCGCGAGCACGGAGAGCACCACGCCGAACGGCAGCTCGCCGAGAACCGCGAAGAGGATCGCTTCCGGCGACCCCGCCTCCGCGATGCCACGCCCCTCGGACTCGAACAGCATCGTGGTCCCGCCCATGATCCCGAACCAGACGACGCACACGATCGACGGCACGACGATCACGACGGTGACGAACTCCCGAAGCGTCCGACCGCGGGAGATCTTCGCGATGAACATTCCCACGAAGGGCGTCCAGGAGATCCACCAGGCCCAGTAGTAGTTCGTCCAACTCGACATGAACGCGGCGGCGTCCTCGCTCTGGGCGGGGTTGCGTGTGAGCATGATCCACAGCTCCCCGAAGAAGGCGGAGACGCTGGCGGGGATCATGTTCAACAGGAACAGGGTGGGACCGGCGATGAAGATGAACAGTCCGATCACGGCAGCGATCACCATGTTGATGTTGGACAGCGCCCGGATACCGCGCTTGATGCCGGAGACGGCGGAGACGACGAACGCGGCCGTGAGGACCGTGATGATGACGATGAGGCCCGTGTTACCGAGCGGCCCGATACCCGTGACGACTTCCACACCACTGGCAATCTGAAGGGCGCCCATGCCGAGCGTGACGCCGGTACCGAAGAGCGTCACGATGATCGCGAAGACGTCGATCACGGCGCCGATCCAGCCATCGGTGCGCTCGCCGAAGATCGGCCGGAAGATCGCCGAGATCAGTGGAGCGCGGCCTCTTCGATACGCCGCGTAGGCGATCGCCCCACCGACGAGCGCGTAGAACGCCCACGCCATCGGACCCCAATGGAGGATCGACTGCGCGAGAGCGTCGAGCATCGCGTCACGGCTTCCCTCGGCAGCCGTGAAGCCCGGCGGAGGATCCATGAAGTAGGTCAGCGGCTCCGCCGGCCCCCAGAACAGGAGGCCGATCCCCATGCCTGCGGAGAACAGCATCGCGATCCACGACACGGTCGAGAACTCCGGTGACTCGTCGTCGGCGCCCAGCCGGACGCCGCCGGTGCGGCCGTAGCCGACCACGAACATGAAGGCGATCGTCACCACGGCCAGCAGGGAGAACAGCCACCCGAAGTTGTCCGTCACCCATCCGAGCGATGCGGCACCCGCCGCGCTGATGCTCTCCGGGGCGAGGAAGCCCCAGATCACGACCGCCAGCACGAGCACACCGGCGACGCCGAACACGATCCAGTTCGTGTTGAACACACGGGGCGTGTCTTCCACACCGATCCCGGGGATCAGCGCGGGGTGGGTCACTTCTTTCAGGATCTTCTTCGGCGAAGGTTTCCCTGGTATCGAGGTCTTGCTCTCGGCGTCTCGTTCTCGGTCGATCATCGTGATCTCCTTACACGGCCGGTTCTTCGGGTCGAACTGGTCTTTCCCGCGAGGGCTGAGGTACTGGACCTCACGATAGGCGAGGTTTCCGCGCGGAACCGCGCAGGAACACACGACTCCGCGCCAACCCGGCGTCTCCCGAGGCGCGACGCAGGACCGGCACGCCCCGGTGAGACGCTGCCGCTCGCACGGCGTGGATTCAGTCGACCAGCAGCGCGGGCTCCTCGAGCACCGAGGCGACGTCGGCGATGAAGCGGCTCATGCCGTCGCCGTCGATCACGCGGTGGTCGAACGATCCGGCGACCGTGGTCACCCACCGAGGACGCACCTCGCCGTCGACGACCCACGGCTTCTGACTGATGGTGCCCATCGCCACGATGCCGGCCTCACCGGGGTTGATGATCGGGGTGCCGGCATCCATCCCGAACACACCGATGTTCGTGATGGTGATGGTGCCGCCCTGCTGATCGGCCGGCGGAGTCTTGCCCTCGCGCGCGGTCAGCGTCAGACGGTTCAGCGCTCGCGCGAGGTCCTTCATCCCGAGGTCCTGCGCGTCCTTGATGTTCGGCACCAGCAGGCCGCGCGGGGTGGCGGCGGCGATCCCGAGGTTCACGTAGTGGCGCACGGCGATCTCCGCGCCGGCCTCCGTCTCGATCCACGCCGCGTTGACCATGGGCGTGCGGCGGGCGGCCCAGATCACGGCGCGGGCCATGATCAGCAGCGGCGAGACCCGGATGTCGGCGTAGTCCGGCGAAGCCTTGAGGCGCTTGACGAGTTCCATCGTGCGGCTGGCGTCGATCTCCTTCCACACCGTCACGTGCGGGGCCGAGTACGCACTCTGCACCATCGCCGAGGAGGTGGCCTTGCGCACACCCTTGACCGGGATCGACTCGGTGCGGTCGTCTCCCACGGCCGACGGCTGGGTCGGGGCCAGACCACGCGCGAGTCCTGCCGGTGCGGCCTGCGGAGCGGGCACGGTCTCCTCGCGCACGGTCCCCCACTCCGGGGTCTCGATGTTGCGGAAGACACTCGCCTGCGACGCGTGCTTCATGACGTCATCCCGGGTGACCTCGCCGTCGGAGCCGGTCGCGGCGACCGTGGTGAGGTCGACGCCGAGGTCGCGGGCGAGCTTTCGGATCGGCGGCTTCGCGATGACACCGACCGAGGAACGCACCGGGCGCTCGGCCGGACGCTTGCGACGTGAGGTCGCGCCGCCGCCCGTGCCGTAGCCGACCAGCACCGAGCCGCCGCCCTCTTCCGCGGCCGGAGCAGCGGGTGCAGCCGGAGCAGGTGCCGGGGCATCGGTCACGAAGGTGATGATGGGCGTGCCGACCTCGACCGTCGCGCCCTCCTCGACGAGGATCTCGCCCACCACCCCCGCGTGCGGAGACGGCAGCTCGACGAGGGACTTCGCCGTCTCGATCTCGCAGATCACGTCGTTGATCGCGACCGTATCGCCGGGGGCGACCTTCCAGGCCACGACCTCGGCTTCGGTCAGCCCTTCCCCGACGTCCGGGAGGTTGAAGTTCTGCGTGCTCATGACGAGTCCTTTCGGCTGGTGTCTCGTTCGCAACTCAGGAAGATCGTTGGCGTCTGGGCGAAACCAGCCCGAGAATCCGAGATCGGATGAGTTCTTCCTGAGTTGTGCACATGGACGGACGGTCAGTAGGCCAGGGAGCGATCGACGGCCTCGAGGATGCGGTCCGCATCCGGGAGGTAGGTGCCTTCGAGCTTCGCGGGCGGGAACGGGGTGTCGTAGCCGGAGACGCGCAGCACCGGGGCCTCGAGCGCATAGAACGCCCGCTCCATCACGGTCGCCGCGATCTCGCCGCCGATGCTGCCGAAGCCCTGCGCCTCCTGGGCGTAGACCATGCGTCCGGTCTTGCGCACCGAGTCGAGGATGGGCTCGTAGTCGACCGGCGACAGTGAACGCACGTCGACGACCTCGCAGCTCGTCCCCTCGGCCTCGGCGAGCGCGGCGGCCTGCAGCAACGTCGTGACCATCGCGCCGTGTCCGACGAGCGTCACATCGCTGCCGGTGCGGACGACACGTGAGGAGTGCAGCGGCACAGCGGAGGCGTCGAGCTCGACCTCGCCCTTCTGCCAGTACCGGCTCTTCGGCTCCATGAAGATCACCGGGTCGTTCGACGCGATCGCCTCCTGGATCATCCAGTACGCATCGTTGGGCGTCGACGGCGAGACCACGCGCAGGCCGGGAGTGTGCGCGAAGTACGCCTCCGGGCTCTCCTGGTGGTGCTCGACCGCGCCGATGTGCCCGCCGTAGGGGATGCGGATCACGATCGGCATGCTGATCGCGCCCTCGTGCCGGTTCGTGAGCTTGGCGAGCTGCGTCGTGATCTGGTCGAACGCGGGGAACACGAATCCGTCGAACTGGATCTCGATGACGGGACGGTACCCGACCATCGCCATGCCGATCGCGGTCCCGACGATCCCCGACTCGGCCAGCGGGGTGTCGAGCACCCGGCGGTCGCCGAAGTCGCGCTGCAGGTGCTCCGTCACACGGAAGACGCCGCCGAGCTTGCCGATGTCCTCGCCCATCAGCACGACCTTCGGGTCGTCCTCCATGGCCTTGCGCATCCCCGCGTTCAGCGCCTTGCTGAGCGGCATCGTCTCGAGGGTCACTGGGCTCCTCCTTCGAACGACGCCTCATACTGCGCGCGCCAGGCCTTCTGCTGGTCGATCAGCGGATGCGGCTCGCTGTACACGTGGTCGAACATCTTGTCCGGGCTGGGCGGCCCCAGCTCGACCGTGCGGGCGCGCAGATCTTCCGCGGCATCCGCCGCCTCGGCCTCCACGTCGGAGAACAGCTGCGCCGATGCTCCCCGGCCTTCGAGGAACGCGCGCATCCGGACGATCGGGTCGCGCCCGGCCCAGTACTGCTCCTCGTCGCTGCCGCGATACTTCGTCGGGTCATCGCTGGTGGTGTGTGCGCCGAGCCGGTAGGTGACCGCTTCGATCGCCTGCGGACCCTTGCCGCTGCGGGCCTCATCGAGAGCTGTGCGGGAGACCGCATAACTGGCGAGCACGTCGTTGCCGTCCACGCGGACGCTCGGGATGCCGTAGCCCGCGCTGCGCTGCACGAGCGGAACCCGCGACTGCGTCGAGACCGGCACCGAGATCGCCCAGTGGTTGTTCTGCAGGAAGAACACGGTCGGCGCCTGATAGCTCGCGGCGAAGACCATCGCCTCGTGCACGTCGCCCTGACTGGAAGCGCCGTCGCCGTAGTAGACGATGACCGCTTCGTCACGGTCGGCCTCACCGGTTCCGGTGCGGCCGTCGAACACGAGTCCCATCCCGTAGCCGGCCGCATGCAGCGCCTGCGAACCGAGCACCAGGGTGTACAGCCGGGTGTTGCCGTTCTTCGGGTCGGTCGGATCCCACCCGCCATGCGAGACGCCGCGCATCAGTTTGATGATGTCGACCGGATCGACGCCGCGGATGCGAGTGACCGCGTGCTCCCGGTAGGAGGGGAAGATCGTGTCCTGCGCTCGGGCGGCACGACCGGAGCCGACCTGCGCCGCCTCCTGTCCCCGGCTCGGCGGCCAGAGCGCCAGCTGCCCCTGTCGCTGCAGGTTCGTCGCCTGGGTGTCGATCGCACGGATGACGACCATGTCCCGGTAGAACTGCTCGAGCTCGGCATCGCTGATCGCCTCGATCAGGGGAAGGTATCGCTCAGCGGCGGCGGACGGAGCGAACCGTCCGGTCTCGTCCAGAACGCTCACAAGGGGTGTCTCGGAGGTGGTCACGCTCTCACGCTACCCGCGCCCGCATGCCCGGTCACGCATACCTAGGACGCCCTTGCAACTGCCCGGAAACCGGAGAAACACGGGCGAAGACGCCCGGGCGCCACGCTCAGCGGACCGAAGACGCGACCTCGAGCACGCGGGCGATGGAGGCTTCCTCGCCGACGGAGATGCGAATGCCGTCTCCGGAGAACGGACGGACGATGAGGTCGTTGGCGACGAACGCCGCGGCCACGTCGTCGGTGCGCTCTCCCGTGGGCAGCCACACGAAGTTCGACTGCGAGTCGGGGACGTCCCAGCCCTGCGCGCGGAGCCCCTCGGCCAGGCGGTCACGGCGTTCGACGATCGCGGCGACGCGCTCGAGGAGCTCCGCCTCGGCGTCGAGGCTCGCGATCGCGGCGTTCTCCGCGGCGGAGGTGACCGAGAGCGGGATGCCCGTGGTGCGTGCGGCGTCGAGCACCTTCTCGTGCCCGATCGCGTAGCCGACGCGGAGACCGGCGAGGCCGTACGCCTTCGAGAAGGTCCGCAGCACCACGACGTTCGGGTGCGCGTCGAACACCCGCTCGGCGAGACCGTCGACCGCGTCCGGGGCCGTGACGAATTCGGCGTACGCCTCGTCGAGGATGATCAGGACGTCGTTCGGGACGCGCTCGACGAAGGCGGCGAACTCGGCCGAGGTGACGATGGGCCCGGTCGGATTGTTGGGCGTGCACACGATGATCGCGCGGGTGCGTTCGGTCACTGCATCCGCCATGGCGCCGAGGTCGTGGCGGGAGTCCGCGGTGAGCGCCACCTGCACCCCGGTCGCGCCGGCCACGAGCGGCAGGCTCGGGTACGCCTCGAAGGAGCGCCAGGCGTAGATGACCTCGTCGCCCTCCGACGCGGTCGCGAGGATCAGCTGATGCAGGATCGACACGCTGCCGGACGCGACGTGCACCTGGTCGGGCTCGACCCCGTAGCGCGCACCGAGTCGTTCGCGCAGACGAGTCGCGGTGGCATCCGGGTAGCGGTTGACGGGCGTCGTCCGCTCCAGTGCCTCGAGCACGGAGGGCAGCGGATCGAAGGGGTTCTCGTTGCTGGACAGCTTGAACGCGTCTGGCCCCGCTTGCTTGCCCTGGCGGTACGGCGCGAGTGCGGCGATGGCAGGACGGATGCGGGGCAGGATCGGCTCGGTCACGAGGTCGAGTCTACGAGGACCGCGGCTGTGGCAGCAGTGTCGATACGCCCTGTTCCCGCCCGATGCACGGTGGTACCATTTTGGTATGGCGATGACGGTGCGACTTCCGGAAGAACTCGATGCGCAGCTCGGCGAGCTGGCATCACGACGACACACGTCGAAGCACGCCCTCCTGATCGAGGCGGCGGATCGCTTCCTCCGCGAGGAGGTGACCACCGAGCAAGCGGTGGGCATCGCCCGCGGCATCTCCGACCGGTACGCGGACCTTCTCAAGAAGCTCGAAGACGCGTGACCCGGTACCTCGAGCTTCCACACGCCGTCGCGGTCGCCGAGGAACTGGGCCTCCACATCCGAGACATCGGGCTCCTCTCCTCTGCCCTGGCCCGTCCCTCCAGTTCGATGTTCGGTGTCGAGGCGTACCCGGACCTCGAAGTCAAGGCTGCCGCCCTCCTGTCCTCGTTGAGCCAGAACCCCCCTCTGTTCGATGGGAACAAGCGCTTCTCCTGGATCATCACTCTCACGTTCCTCGAAATGAACAGCATCGTCATCGACATGAACACGGACGTAGCCTTCGACCTCATCCTCCGTGCAGCCCAGAGCCTGGCCGATCTCGACGAGATCGCCGCACTGCTCCGCTCGAACCGACGCTGAGCGTCCGCGCGATCAGCCCGGCAGCAGGCTGACAGCCGCGGACGTCCGTGGGACACTGGTCGGACTATGCGCTTCCTCATCCGCGTCGTCGTCAACGCCTTCGCCATCTGGGTCGTCACCCTGATCCCGGCTCTGCAGGTCGTGATCACACCCTTCCCGCCCGGTGAGACCCTGCAGCTGGTGCTCACCCTGCTCGCGGTGGCCGCGATCTTCGCGCTCGTGAACACGATCATCGGCACCGTCGTGAAGATCGTCGCGTTCCCCCTCTACATCCTCACGCTCGGCCTGATCGGCTTCGTCATCAACGGCTTCCTACTGTGGCTGACGGCATGGATCACGAGCGGCTTCGGATGGGGCCTCGCGGTCGGCGACTTCTGGTGGGGCGTGCTCGCCGCGCTCATCATCTCGGTGATCAACGGCATCTTCGGCTTCATCCTGCGCCCGCAGAACAAGAACTCCCGCCGCGACTGAGGCCCCGGCCTCGAGCCGGAGCGTCGTCCCGCTCAGCGGGGTGTCCTCTCGGCGCGGTACTCGGTGCGTTCGATCTCCACCGCGGTGGCGAGCTCGGCCCAGTAGGCGTCGAGGGCCTCGGCCCGCGGGTCATCCGACGCATCGACCATCTCGGCCGTCTCGATGTAGGTCTCGAGCGCGTGCGCCCGCAGCGCGACATCCTGGAGCCCGGCCCGAGGATCACCGACACGCGTCGCCGTGAAGCTGTCCGCCGACCCGGTGCCCGCCGCCGACCCACCCGCGGCGAGGTTCGAGACCAGGTCATCGGAGTGCCGAAGCTGGATGAGCGTCTGATCGTGACCCAGCGAAGGCTGCTGCGGACTCCCCGCAGTCACCTGCATGCCGACGTCGTAGGGGCTCTCCGTCGCCAGGTGCGCCGCGATCATGCCCCCTTGCGAGTAGGCGACCACGTCGACCCGGTCGCCGGGCTCCGCCCCCGCCTCGGTCAGCGCATCGAGGGTCGCCTGGTACGACGCCGATGTGTGTCCCTGATACAGCTCGACGTTCGACTTCATGTCCCACGGCTCCTCCTTCCCGCCCTCCCACGGCGCACCGTTCCTCGTTCCCGCGATGTACGTCACGAAGCGGGTCCCGCCGTCGGCCATCGTGTACTTCTCCACCGCGACCTGTGCGGTCGAGGACGGCATCCGCCGGAGCGCGCCGGTGAGGTTCTGCGGCGCGGCAGGGGTCGAGGCCTTGACCGGAGTCACCCGGATCGGATCCGGCCGCCCCTTCAGCGGCGCCTCTGCGACCACCGCGCCGAGCCCCGTGGCGACGCCGATGAACGCCCCGGCCAGGAACAGAGGAGAGAGCAGGCCGCCCGCGTCGAACTGGCGTCCCGTCCCCTGGAACCGCCGATCCTCCCAGCCCGCCACCAGCCAATCGGCCATCACCCCGACCCGCTCATCGCCGCTCACCAACTGCTCCAGACGCGCCTCTGCCGCTGCCGCTGCCGCCGCGTCGGTGAGGGCCAGCGCCTCGATCTCGGCCCGCAGCTCGACGACCTCGAAGGCATCGGCCATCAGCTCCGTGCCTATGCACGCGTCGAGGAGTTCGGCCCCCAGGGCGCCGAGTCGCTCCGCACTCGCTGCCAAGGCGTTCACATCGACCTGCGGACAGGCGGCCGGTGCCGAGAGGATCACCTCCTGCGCTCGCACGACCGCGGAACGGGCGTCTTCGTAGCGCTCGGCCACGCCGCGCATCCGGGATCCGACGTCGCGCAGCTGTCCGGTGTCGACGGCGATCGCCCCGCCGTGCCCGATCTCGAGCCCGCTCACCCCTGCGCTCCGAGCTCCCACTCGCGCACGGTCAGGTGTCCGAGTTCGACGCCCGTCTCCTCTCGGAGCCGTCCCAGCAGGTCGTGCAGCGCACGGAATCCTTCGGACTGCCAGTCCGCGTCGTCGACGAGTCCCACCAGCGCCGCACCCGCATCCTCCAGCATCGACACGGCCGCCCCGATCTCTCGGTGGGCGACGAGCCGAGCCCAGACCTCGGCGGAGGTGAACACACGTCCAGGGGAGAGCGAGTACATGGCTTCAGCCTGCGGGATCGACCGACGTCTCTGAGCGCCATACCCACGGCCGGTGGAGAGGTGGGGACTCCTCCAGGCTGTGCAGGATGGCCCGAGGCGGGCAGAATGTACCTGTGACGTCCCCCGTTCCCTTCCGCGTGATCTTCGTGTGCACAGGGAACATCTGCCGCTCCCCCATGGCCGAAGTCGTGTTCCGCGACCTCGCCGAGAAGCAGGGACTCGGGTCGCGCATCGTCTCTCGCAGCGCCGGAACCGGAGACTGGCACCTCGGCGAGCGCGCCGACGAACGCACGATCGAGTCGCTCTCCCGCCGCGGGTACGACGGCTCGCTCCACCGCGCACGGCAGTTCACGTTCGCCTCGTTCGCCGAGAACGACCTCGTCGTCGCACTCGACCGCACGCACGAACGCATCCTGCGGGAGTGGGCGCGCGACGAAGATGAGGAGGGCAAGGTCACCCTGCTGATGGCCTTCGACCCGAACGCCTCGACCCACGATGTCCCCGATCCCTACTACGCCGGGGCGGAGATGTTCGATTCGGTGCTCGGTATGATTGAGACGGCGACCCGGGGTCTGTTCCGCCAACTGGAGCCCGCGCTGCGCCAGCCCCGCACGCCCCGCCTCTGAGGGGCCCGATCAGGAGGATTCCCCTGACTTTCCAGCCTTCGCTCCCGCCGCAGCCCCTGAGCCCGCTCGACGGTCGCTACCGCGGCGCCGTCACCGGTCTCGCCGACTTCCTCTCCGAAGCCGGACTCAACCGCGCGCGGGTCGAGGTCGAGGTCGAGTGGCTGATCGCCCTGACCGACCGCTCGCTGTTCGAGACGACGCCGCTCTCGGACGCCGACAAGGATCGCCTGCGCGCGCTGTATCGCGACTTCGGCCAGGCCGAGATCGACTGGCTCGCCGAGAAGGAAGCCGTCACGCAGCACGACGTGAAGGCGATCGAGTACCTCGTGCGCGACCGTCTCTCGACGCTCGGCCTCGACGCCATCGCCGAACTCACGCACTTCGCCGCCACGAGCGAGGACATCAACTCCGCCTCGTACGCGCTCACCGTGAAGCGGGCGGTCGAGCAGGTCTGGCTCCCCGCCCTCGACACCGTCATCGCGAAGCTCCGCGAACTCGCCGTCGAGCACGCCGATGCGGCCATGCTCTCCCGCACGCACGGCCAGCCCGCGACCCCGTCGACCATGGGCAAGGAGCTCGCAGTGTTCGCATGGCGTCTGGAGCGCGTGCGCGGTCAGATCGCGGCATCCGAGTACCTCGCCAAGTTCTCGGGCGCGACCGGGACCTGGTCGGCGCATCTCGCGGCCGACCCGGATGCCGACTGGCCGACCATCGCCCGTGAGTACATCGAGGGCATGGGGCTGGGCTTCAACCTCCTGACGACCCAGATCGAGTCGCACGACTGGCAGGTCGAGCTCTACGACCGTGTGCGGCACGCGGGCGGCATCCTGCACAACCTCGCCACCGACATCTGGACCTACATCTCGCTCGGGTACTTCGCGCAGATCCCGGTCGCCGGGGCCACCGGCTCGTCGACGATGCCACACAAGATCAACCCGATCCGCTTCGAGAATGCCGAAGCGAACCTCGAGATCTCGGGCGCCCTGCTCGCCTCGCTCGGCCAGACGCTCGTCACCAGCCGCCTGCAGCGCGACCTGACCGACTCGACCACGCAGCGCAACATCGGTGTGGCCTTCGGACACTCGCTGCTCGCGCTCGACAACCTGCGTCGCGGCCTCAACGCGATCTCGCTCTCGCGCGACGTGCTGCTCGCCGACCTCGACGTGAACTGGGAGGTGCTCGCCGAAGCCATCCAGACCGTCATCCGCGCCGAGGTGGTGGCCGGTCGGTCCACGATCACGGATCCTTACGCGCTCCTCAAGGAGCTCACGCGGGGTCACCGGGTGGGCGCGGCCGAGCTCGCGACGTTCGTCGAGGGCCTCGAGATCGGGGATGCCGCCAAGCAGCGACTCCTCGCGCTGACCCCCGCGACCTACACCGGCATCGCGGAGCGCCTGGCCCGCTAGCTAGACGCTCCGCCGCGCCGTCAGCGCCTCCGGATCGCCTCGTTGAGCACTCGTCCCTCTGCAGCAGCCGGGGGGTCCATGCCCAGAAGGGCGGAGACGGTGGGCGCGATGTCGACGTGCCGCGGAGCCTGCGCGACGTGATGCGGCCGCACACCGGATCCGGCGAGCACGAGCACCGTCTGCATGGTACGCGACACCCCATGCACACCGGACACACCGTCCGACGGAGTCCCCCCGAGACTCCATCCCTCCTCGGGCTCGATCACCAGCTCTCCGTACTTGGCCGACATGCGCATCGCTTGCTGATCAGCCTCGTCGTAGACGGCAGCGACGTGCGGCATCGCGGCGACGGCGGTCTCGATGGCGGCCGCAGCGACCGGGTCTCCTGCCGCCTCGCCCACGAGGTGCAATGATCCGACGCCGCCCACGACGATCACCGCGTCGGTGTCGGGCCGAGGAGACTGGCCGGCGGTCAGCAGTTCCGCCTGGTAGCCGGCGCCGGTGATCGTCGAGAGCAGCTCGTCGCGCATACCCTGCGTGAAGGTCTCCATGCCGTGGTCCCCGGTCACCACGAATGCCGTGCGTCCGAAGATCCCGGCATCCTTGGTCGCCTGCACGAGGCGACCGATCTGCTCGTCGACCTCGGCGATCGCGGCAGGCATGTCGGAGGCATCCTTCCCGTCGGCGTGACCGAGGGCGTCGAGACGGTCGCAGTACACCGCGAGCAGCTCTGGGATGCCCGCCATCTGCACCGACGTCCCCGCGCTCATCACGGGCCGCCCTTCCAACACGGCGACAGCGTCGTCTGTGCGGCGCGCACAGTCACCGCCAGGCTGTGTGTACAGGCCTTGGGGATCACCGAACGCAGTACCGTGATTCTGAACGATGAACCACTGCGACGACAGCACCGCACCGCCCTGATCCCTGATCGATTCCGCAATCGTCGGCACCGCGAGGTCACGCTGCTGCCCCACAGCCTTGCCCGTAGCGGGGTCGAAGAAGTAGGCAGCGTTGTCGTGCGTCTCCGGCCACGCTCCCGTGGCGATCGACGACCAGGATGGATTCGTGATCGAGGTCATCACACCGGTCGACTCGCTGATGGCGCCGCGTTTCGCCAGCGCGCGCAGGTTCGGCATCGCGTTGCCGGCGAGGTAGTGGGGGTCAAAACCGTCCAACGCGATAAGCACCACGTGATCGGCCAACACGGACGGACTCCCCGAACCGCCGCCTGACCCTCCCGGCGTTGCGGCCGCGGGAGCCGCCACGGCACTCGTGGCCATCGCCACGGCGGCGACCAGGCTCAGCACCCCTGTCGCCTTCGTCGTTCTCCTCGTCGTGGATCCGCTCATTCTGCCTCTCCTCACGTCATTCCGGCTCGAGCCCATCGTCGAGCCTTTGCAATCGACGGTGTCGGCAGCCCACGCGGGGATTCAAGGTGCGAGGCATCCAGTGCAAGGGATCACCCATCCGGTCGCGCCGCTTGAGCGATTCCGGCACGCACGGCCACCTCCGGGGATGAACGGTTTCTTGCGCACCGAAGCCCCCTGCTGTCGATCCCTCGCATTCCTCCGCGCGTGCACGGCACCCGTGGCGGGGTCTCGATTGGGTGCTGCAGGGACGCCCACGACGAGGAGGAGCGGACAGTGGAGCACACACCATCGAACAGACCCCCGGCGGAGACCCCGCTGACCCGGCGAGGATTCCTCGGCCTGTCAGCGGCGGGGATCGCCATCGGAGCGACGGCGGCATGGGGGCCATGGCCCGGCGCCGGGGTGGCCGCCGCGGCGACGGACGATCACGGAGGGCGCACGCTGCGGTTCGCCGTCCTGACCGACACTCACGCCAACGAGGACGAGGCCACCCGGATGGCCAACCTCCGCCGGATCTTCGCGGCTGTCGAGGCGGAGGATCCCCAGTTCGTCCTGCACTGTGGCGACATCACCGACTACGGCAGCGACGAATCGTTCAGCGCCTATCGCGACCTGATCCCGTCCGCGCTCTGGGAGCGCGTACGGCACGTACCGGGAAACCACGAGATCCGGTGGGACACCAGCGCCCGCCGACGATTCCAGCACTGGTTCGGGCCGACGAGCTACGGCTTCGACGCCGGAGGCGTGCACTTCATGGCGCTCGACCCTACACAGTTGCTGCAGGAGCCCGGCCTCTTCGCCGACGACCTCGCGGCCCTGGAGGAGGAACTTCGCGGGGTGGGCGACCGACCGTCGCTCCTCTTCCTGCACTATCCGGTCGGCGGAGCCAACTACTACGTCAACGACACGGATGCGCTGCTGCGCACCATTGCCCCCTTCCCTGTGCGGGGCATCTTCGCAGGACATCGCCACCTCAACGAAGTGGACCGCTTCAACGGCCTGACCCAGGTGACCACCAACGCCGCGCGCCCGGGGCCGTTCTACCTGCGGGTCACCGAGCGCCACGGTCGGCAGGGGCGGATGCTCGTCGTTGAGCACGTGGCCCTGGGCGCGACCGACGCCGAGGTGCCGACGGTGGAAGCGCTTGCCGAGATCCCGCTTGAGAAGCCCTCGGCGTCTGCTGAGACGATTCGCATCGCCGCGCGCCCGGGCCCGGACGAGGTCGCCCTCACCGCAGTCGCGGGCCGGTCCGCGGTCGCCGTCGACGCCCGGCTGCACCCGCAGTCCGTGTTCGGCGCGAGGGACGAGCGCGCGTGGATGCCCCTCGCCGCCCGGGGACGCTCCTGGCACGGTGCGGTCGACCGCGTCGGAGTCGCCCCCGGCATCCATCGCGTGCAGGTACGCGCGGTCGACGAGACCGGTGGGCGCCGCGAGGAATGGACGGAGGTCGAACTGCCTGGTTCCACACGCGCCCGCCTCGCCTGGGAGCTTGACATCGGCGGCCAGCTCCAGGGAGCCCTGATCGCGCGCGATTCGACGGTAGTCGCGTGCTCCACGTCGGGCCACGTCACCGCGGTGGACGCAGCCGGGCGGGGCAAGCCTCGTCGCATCTGGACCGCGGAGGCTGGTCCTGTGCATCGAGGCGCCGCCTTCACCCCCGACGGCGGGGCGGTCATCGTGCCCAGCACGGACGGGCGCCTGCTCGCGCTCGACACAGGCACGGGACGCACCGTCTGGACCAGTCACTTCGAGAAGCCCGTACTCACCACGCCTCTCGTGGCCACCACCGCGGAGCACGGCGGTCGCATCCTCGTGTCTGCGGAGGACACGCTACGGTGCCTCACCGTGGACGGCGCGACTCTCTGGGAGGCCCCGGTGCCGGTGCGTACTGCGGGGCGCGCCGCGTGCGACGGCGAGCGCGTCTACGTCGGCGCCGGTGATGGGCGGGGATACGCCTATGACCTGCACACCGGCACTGTGCTCTGGTCGGTTCTGACAACCGACCGTCCTGACCGGTACCGACAGCTCATCTACGGGCCTTGGGACGACTGGGTCGAGGTGCTTCCGACGGGCGCGGTGGTCTTCAGCACAGTCGCCGATGCCATCGCCGTCGATCCGCGTGATGGCAGGGAGATCTGGCGCACACCGGGGAGCTACATCTTCGCGCCGAGCCTGCCTCTTCCGGACGGCGGGTTGCTGCTGACCTCGGAGTGGGGGGTGGTCACTGCTGTAGACCAGGCGACCGGTGCGACGCGGTGGAGCACGCAGGCGGTCCCGCGCGTCGTCAACGCCGGGCCGGTCATCGACCCTCGCACCGGGTCAGCGTGGCTCGTCTCGGTCGGCGGCCTGCTCGCTGAGGTGCGCACCGCCGACGGAGCCGCGTCGGTAGATCGGCAGCTGTTCACGGCGAACACTTTCTCGACGCCTGTCCTGGCGGCGGATCGCCTCGTCGTCGCGGCTCAGGACGGTGTGCTGCGCGCCTTCACCCTCTGAGCCGGACGGCGGCGCCGGGCTTCTTCACCGCGAGGTCGCGGAGGAGCCCGGCGCGCTTGACGGAGCGCAGCGCCACCGCGACGTCGGCGTGCTGAAGCCCGGGAAGGCCGCCGATCGCCGAAGAGATGAACTCGTACAGGGCGGCGTCCGACGAGAGGGCGACCTCGCCGCACAGGTTTCGGTCGCCCGTGGTCGCCGAGATCATCAGCGTAGACGGATGCTCCGCCAGCATCTCGCCTGCACGTCCCAACTGTGTGGGATTCACGCTCAACGAGATGAAAGCGTTCACGGGAAGGCCGACCGATTCCGGGTCGACCACCGCGCGCATGCGGAGCGCACCGGATCCGAACATCGCCTCCGCGCGGCGGCGCACGGTGACCGGACTCGCGTCGCAGCGGTCGGCCAACTGCTGCCACCCGAGGCGCCCATCGCCTGCGAGCGCGTCGGCGATCCGCTCGTCCAACGCGTCCAACCGCACGAGGTCTCCTGGGAGCGGATCCCGCCAGGGGTCGAACCGCTGCGAGCGCAACTGCGCCGCGATCTCCTCGGACAGCAGCTCCGGCAGCCAGCTGTGCGGGGTGGCGAAGCGGCGAACGACTTGGTTGCTCCAGACAGCCAGGACGCCGTCGAGCGAGGGGAGCTGCTCGAGGGTGATGGCGAGCAGGTGGTCGTTCGAGGTGTAGTTGATCTCGGCGACGCAGTCGACGCTTCCCGTGACGAGCTTGACCGAGCCGCATTCAGGCCAAGCTGCGAGCCTCTGCGCCGACCGGTTGCCGTCGCCCGGCCGGCATCGCAGCCGCACGAACAAGGATCGGGAGCGTGCGGTCGCCTCGCCATCGAGCACGCCGATCACGCGCACGGCCCCTTCAGCGATCAGCCGCGACACCCGGCGCGATGCCGTTGCCTCGGAGGTGAACACGGCATCGCTGATCTGGGCATTCGTGGCACGCGGGTTGGCCAGCAGCGCACCGACGATGCGTCGGTCGAGATCATCCACGGATCGTACAATACCTTCACTATGAGCGTTCCAGAAGATGATTCTTTGCATCAACGCAAGGAATCTCACCATAATCGCTCGCGCCGCGGGAAGATCACAGGACTGCCGCGGCACTGCCGCCCGGTGGTTCTCCCCGGCGCATGGCGCCACAACCCGAGGAGTGTTGACTTGACCCGTTCGTCAGCGCCGCGCATCGCGGCTCCCCTCGCGGCTCTCGCCGCGCTAGTACTGATCGCCGGATGTTCCGCACCTGCCGACGACTCCGCCGCTGAGGCGCAGAGCATCGTGTTCTGGACTCCGCAGACCACTCCCGAGCGGCTCGCGGCTCAGGAGGAAGTCGCCGCGGCCTTCACAGAAAAGACCGGCATTGAGGTCGAGGTAGTACCCATGGCGGGTGCCGACCAGGATCAGGCCCTCGTCACCGGCGCCGCGAGCGGCGACGTACCGGACGTCATCCTGCACGCCTCCACCCAGACCGGCGCGTGGACCTCGCAGGGTCTGCTCGACACCGCGGCCGCGAGCACCCTCGTCGACACACTGGACGCCACGACGTTCAATGAGAATGCCCTCACGGCCGTCACCATCGACGGCGAGATCTCGGCGGTGCCCAGCGACGGCTGGTCGCACGTGATCGCCTACCGCGCCGACCTGCTCAAGGAGGCCGGAGTGGACGTCCCCGCGTCCGTCGAAGAACTCGCCGAGGCGGCGGCGACCGTCAAGGACGAGCTCGGCATCACGGGCCTGGCATTCGGCACGCAGGCCGGCACGGCGTCGGCGACCGAGGGCATCCAGTCGCTGTTCCAGAGCGCCGGTTGTGAGCTGGTGAAGGACGGAGAGGTCACCATCGACTCCGACGCGTGCACAGTGGCCGCGGAACAGTTCCTCGCACTGCGCGACTCGTCCACCGCGGGCGACTTCGACGTCATCAGCGCCCGCGCGGCCTACCTCAACGGCGACGCTGCCATGCTCCTCTTCTCCACGCACATCCTCGACGAGCTGGCGGGGCTCGACCCGGCCACCCCGGCGACCTGCCCGGAGTGCACCGGCACCCCGGACTTCCTCGCGCAGAACACCGAGTTCCTGACCGTTCTCGGCGACGAGCCGCGACAGTACGGAGCGATTCTGGGCTACGGCATCCCGACCGGAGCGAACGTCGAGGCCGCGCAGGAGTACATCGAGTTCGTGCTCGACGAGGGCTACGCCGACACCCTCGGCGTCGCAACCGAGGGCCGCATCCCGTTGCGCAATGGCACAGGCGACGACCCCGAGGCGTTCGCCGCCGCGTGGGGTGGGCTCGGCATCGGACCCGCGCACGATCGCACCTCGGCTGAGATCTACGGCGACGAGTTCGTCGACGGCATGAGCGAGGGCATCAACTCCGTCTACCTGTGGGGGATGGGCACCGACGATGCCACGCTCGCCGGTCTCGTGTTCAGCCAGGGCGTGCTTGCGAACCAGATCGAGGCACTCTACAACGGCGCTCCGGCCGCCGACGTCACAGCCGCGATGAAGGCGGCTGTCGAGGAGGTCAAGGCGGGCCTGTGAGCACGGCACCTCTCCGTCACCGTCGGGAGCGGCCCCGCCGCTCCCGACGGGACGACCGCAATGGACTCCTGCTCACGACCCCGACCTTCCTCGTCATCCTGCTCGCGTCGATCATCCCGCTGCTGCTGGTGATCGTCTTCGCCTTCAGCGAGATCCGACTCGTCGACATCCCGCGCCTGGGTACGGAACCGATCGAGTGGACTCTCGACAACTTCCGTCGCGCGCTCGCCAACCCCTCATTCTGGCAAGCGTTGGGCACCACTCTGCTCTACTCGACCCTCACCATGGTGGGCTCGGTCGGGGTCGGCCTGGCGCTCGCCCTCGCCCTCCGTCGGCCTTTCCGCGGCCGCGGCATCGTCCGGGCACTGCTGCTGGTTCCGTACGTCCTCCCCCTCATCGCCGCCGTCACCATCTGGCAGACGATGCTGAACCCGCAGTACGGGCTCGTGAACGCCTTCGGCCGGGAGGTGCTCGGCTGGGAGCAGGCCGTAGGTTTCCTCAACACCTCGACCGCACAGGTCTTCGGCGTCTCGGTGCCGGTGTCACTTCTGGTCGTCGTGGCCTTCGAGATCTGGACCTCCGCGCCGCTCGCATTCCTCTTCCTCACGGCGCGGTTGCAAGGGGTCTCGCCCAGCATCGAAGAGGCGGCCGCGCTCGACGGCGCGAAGCCGCGGCAGATTCTGTGGAGCATCGTGATGCCGCAACTCAAGGGCGTCATCCTACTGCTGTGTCTGCTGCGCTTCATCTGGACCTTCCAGAGCTTCAGCGAGGTGTACCTGCTGACTGAAGGCGCCGGCGGCACTCAGCTGATGGCCCTCAAGGTCTATACGGAGCTCGTCACGCGCGCCGACATCGGCAGCGCCTCCGCATACGGACTGCTGATGTCCGTCGTGCTCATCGCGCTCCTCACCGTGTACGTCATCGCCACGCGCAGAAAGGTCGATACCGAATGACCACCCGCCGTCGCTCGCCGTCGCGTCCGCGGCCCGCCGCAACCGTCGGTCGTGTACTCCTCATCGCCGTCGCGCTCCTCGTCGCGATCGGCCCGGTTCTCTACGGTTTCATCCTGTCGGTCCGGCCATACTCGTCGATCGTGCAGGAGCCGCTCAACCTGATCCCTTCCTTCGACGAGCTCGACTTCTCCGGCTACACCACCGCGATGCTCGATCCGGATCAGGGCGGATTCGGCCTGGGGCGATTCGTGATCAACTCCTTGCTCGTCGGGCTTGGGACGGTGGTGCTCTCCGTGCTCGTGTCAATCCTCGGCGCCTACGCAGCAGCCCGCTTGCGGTACCGGGGACGACGCGGGATGAACGCGATCATCCTCGCGGTGTACCTGTTCCCCGGCATCGTGTTGTCCGTACCGCTCTTCGTGCTGCTCGCCAGAGCCGGGCTGACCGGCTCGCTGGTGGGCCTATTCCTCGTCTACGTTGCCACCACCGTCCCGGTATCGATCTACATGTTGCGCAACTATTTCCAGGCGCTCCCCGAAAGCGTGGAGGAGGCCGCGATCGTCGACGGCGCCTCGCTTCCGCAGATGTTGCGGAGCGTCGTGCTGCCGATCGCCCTGCCCGGAGTGGTCGCAACCTCGATCTACGTCTTCATGATCGCCTGGAACGAGTACTTCTACGCGCTGCTCTTCCTCGTTCGCGACCGCTCACAATGGACGGCGCCGCTCGGAATCTCACAGCTGGCGGACTTCAACGTGCCGGTCACCGTGCTGCTGTCGGGTTCCATCGCCGTCACCATCCCCATTGTCATCCTCTTCTTCCTCGCGCAGCGCTACCTCGTCGAGGGACTGACGGCAGGAGCCGAGAAATGAGCACACCCGACGGACCCCAGCGGATCGTCATCATCGGCGCGGGCGGACGTGGCCGCGATGCGTACGGGCGGTGGGCCGTAGAGCACCCGGATCGAGCCAGGGTCGTGGCGGTCGCCGATCCGTCGCCCGAGCGAAGGCACGCACTGGCCGCGGATGCCGGCGGCGCCCGCACCTATGAGGACTGGCAAGGCGCGGTAGCCGATCTCGCCGCGCTCAAGGCCGACGCGGTGGTCATCGCCGTTCCCGACGCACTGCACGTGGACGTCGCGATCGCGGTCGCCGACGCCGGCCTGCCGTTCCTCCTAGAGAAGCCCGCGGCGCCGAACCTCGGTGAGCTGCGGCGGCTCGTGCAGCATGCGCGCCGCACGTCGTCAGCACTCGCGATCGGCCATGTCCTGCGGTTCACGCCGTTCTGGCGGTCGGTGAAGGCCATCCTCGACGCGGGGACGATCGGGCGGATGCTCACCCTCGAGCTCAGAGAGAACGTCGGTTACTGGCACTTCGCGCACTCCTACGTGCGCGGCAACTGGCGCAACAGCGCCACCTCGGGACCTATGGCGTTGACGAAGACCTCGCACGACCTCGACCTGATCCGCTGGCTGGTCGGCACGGCTCCGGAGAGCATGTACAGCATCGGCGAGCTGAGCTGGTTCCGGCGGGAGAACGCCCCCGAGGGGGCGCCGGAGTTCTGCGTCCAGGGCTGCCCGGTCTCACAAAGCTGCCCCTTCTTCGCTCCGCGATACTACGTCGATGCGCTCGCCGGCGTAACTGGACACCCGGTGCACCTCCTGGGTGCCGACACTTCTCCCGCTGGCCGCATGCGCGCTCTGCGCGACGGCGACTACGGCCGATGCGTGTACCGCGGCGACAACGACGTGGCAGACCACCAGCAGACGACCATGCGATTCCCGATGGGCGTGACGGCCACGCTCACTGCCTCGGCATTCACCGCCGAGAACACTCGACACGTCACGATCACCGGGTCCGCCGGCCAGATCTCCGGCCACATGGAGAACGGCGAGATCGTGGTGGACCTGTTCTCTCCGACGGCGCGGATCCCGGAAGGGTTGCCACTGGACGCGCATGAGGTGCACACCAAGTCGCCTATGGCTCACGAACGCCACATCTTGCGGGTGACGCTGCCAAACCCCGACCTTGGCGATCACGCCGGCCACGGTGGTGGCGACGCCGGGCTGATGGCGGAATTCATCGAGGCGGTGCGCCAGGGATCAGTAGGTAGGGGAGAATTGTCGTTCCAGACGGCTCTCGACAGCCACCTGATGGCGTTCGGCGCCGAGGCATCGCGCCGATCCGGCGAGCCCCTCGACTTCGCAGCGTGGACGGCTGAGATCGATCTGCACCTGGACGACAGGCTGCGCGCATGAGCGGTCATGTCGAGTCCGCTGTGCGTGCGCTGATCGACAGGGTCGGCGGCGATGCGGCGACGGTGAGGATCGAAATCCTGCAGGAGGCCTCCTCCGGCTCACGCATCGCGGGATTCGAGGCGAGCGAGGGCGTGCTCACCCTACGTGGATCCGATGCCTCAGCGGCAGCGAGCGCCTTCGCCCGCTATCTGCATTCACAGGGTCACCGCATCACCTGGGAGTCCCCGCGGCCGATCCGACCTCTCACGCCCTGGCCCGACGCGGACAGAACCGACGTGCGTACGCCGTTCGCGATCCGATACCACCTGAACGTCGTCACGCACGGGTACTCGACGCCGTACTGGGATTGGGCTCGGTGGGAGCAGGAGCTCGATTGGATGGCGTTGCATGGCGTGACTCACCCGCTCGTCCTCACAGGCTACGAAGCGGTTCTCGCTGAGACTCTGGGGCTCCTCGGCATCGACGAGGCCATCGCTCGAACCTGGATAGGCAGCGCTGCGCACCTTCCCTGGATGTCTATGGGAGGGGTTCACGACTTCGGCGGACCGCTCCCGTCACGGTGGGATGAGCGCCGACTCGCGCTCGCTCGTCGGATCATCGCGCGTGCACGCGAGCTCGGCATGACACCCGTGCTGCCGTTGCCCGGTGGGCATCTGCCCGCCGCAGTGACGGGCGACGAGGCCGCCGAGATCGAGTGGCAGGGCTGGCGAACACCGATGCTCGACCCCGCCTCGCCCGCGTTCGCGCACATGCTAAGGCTGTTCCTCGAGACCCAGCGCAGGTTGCTCGGTGACCCCGGGCCCGAGCCCGTGTTCGCCGTGGATCCCTACATCGAATCCCTCCCGCCGTCCACGGACTCGGCGCAGCTCGCAGCCGCGGGCGCGGGGGTGCACACGGCGATCACGGCTATTTACCCCGCGGCGACGTGGCTGCTGCAGGGCTGGCCGTTCCACTACCACCGCGCCTTCTGGACGTCAGATCGCGTCGGCGCCTACCTGTCGCGCATTCCGCACGAGCGACTTTTGCTGATCGACCTCTGGGGCGAGCACGCACCGATGTGGCGAGAGGGGATGCACGGGCGTCGTTGGCTGTGGACCGC
Organism: Microbacterium sp. PI-1; assembly: GCF_004337555.1. Lineage (NCBI taxonomy): Bacteria > Bacillati > Actinomycetota > Actinomycetes > Micrococcales > Microbacteriaceae > Microbacterium > Microbacterium sp. PI-1. The sequence goes on from NZ_SJYZ01000019.1 coordinate 45,989, forward strand.
CGTGCACAACTTCGGCGGACGCTTCGCGCTCTTCGGCGACTTGTGCGGGCTTGCCCGCGACGTCGCCGAACTGCGCGCGCGGCACCCGGAGCGCTTGGAGGGCATCGGCGTTGCGCCGGAGGCGATCGAGAACAATACCGTGTTCTACGAGCTCGCCGCCGACCTCGTCTGGGACGACGTGGACGTCGACGCGTGGCTCGACGACTTCGCGATGCAGCGGTATGGTGTGGACGACGACGCGGCACGCGAGGCCTGGCGTCTGCTCGGATCCACGCTGTACGGTCGCGGGCGAACCCGATCGATCCCGTCACCTGTGATCGCACGGCCATGGAGCGCCGCTGCGCCCTTCGCCTCGCAGCGGCTGGCTGGGGAAGCGCTCGTCGCGGAGCCTGCACGAATGTCGGCGAACATCGACGCGGAGAACGACCCTGCGGTGTTGGGAGACCTGCCGTCGATCGCGCGCGCAGCCAGCCTCCTGATCTCCCTCGGAACGAAGACGGACTCACGAGACGCTCAGGAACGAGACGTGGTCGAGCTCACCTCGCACGTGCTTGCGCAGCAGACGCGGCTTCGCATCCGGGGGATCCTTCGGGCTTTCACCGACCGTGACGTGAGCACGCTGCGCCGAGAGGGCGCCCGGCTGCACGACGACCTGCTCGCCCTGGACCGGCTGGCAGCCACCAGGCGGGAATCCCGGGTGTCGACGTGGATCGCACAGGCGCGCTCCTGGGGAGACACGCATGCCGAGCGAGAGGTGATGGAGCGAGATGCACGCAGCCTGGTGTCGGTGTGGGGCCACCAGTCGAGCGGATTGCACGACTACTCCGGGCGGCATTGGTCGGGTCTGATCCGCGACCTCTATGCGCGGCGGTGGGCCGCCTGGGTGTCATGGTTGGCCGACGCGGTGGAACACGGGACGCGGCCGAGCGAGGACGATCTGCGCCGCGTCATCGTGGAGATCGAGGAGCAGTGGCGGGAGGCCCACGGCTCCGACGACGGATCCGACGAAGATCCTCTCGCGCTCGCAGCCCAACTGCTCACCCGCGCGGGATACGCCTAACCCGAATGCTCCTCGACGTGATCGCGCGGCATGAATGCGGCGGCGAGCAGCGTGAGCATGGCCGTCGCGGCGACGGCGACGAACACCCACACCGAGGCGTGGACGATCGTCTCCGGGTCGTCGGCGCCCGCACCCTGCGCGATGACCGCGTTGGAGATCGCGCCGAACACCGCCACGCCCACCGCACTACCGGCGGAACGTGCAAAGGCGTTCATGCCCGTCACGGCACCGCGTTCCCCCCAGCCCACCGAGGACTGTGCGGCGATCAGGGTCGGGGCGGCCGACCAGCCGAGGCCGAAGCCGAGCACGAACGCGATCACCGACATCACGAACGGGTTCGGCCACGAGGAGACCGCGGCGAGCACGGTCGCCGCGAACGTGGCGATGCTCATGCCGATCAGGGTGGTCCGGCGGAAGCCGATGCGCAGGTACAGTCGTCCGACGTTCGCGGCCGCGATGGGCCAGCCGAGAGTCAAGGCGGCGACCGCCAGGCCGGACAGGAGGGGCGCGATGCCCAGTGACCCTTCCAGGTACGCGGGGGCGAAGCTGGTCACGCCGATCATGAGCGCCCCCACCCCGAGTGACACGAGCGTGGTCGTCAGGATCAACGGCCGCGCCGCGAGCCGGAGATCGACGATCGGCTCCGCCGCCCGCCGCTCGACCATCGCGAAGAACGCGAGGGCCACGACGCCCACCCCGAAGCAGAGCGCACTCGGCACGGAGATCCAGTCCCAGGCGTTCCCACCCTCGAGCATCCCCAGGATGAGTCCGGTGAGCCCGATCGTGAGCAGGACGGCCCCGGCGTAGTCGATCCGGTGCCGACGGGTCTGCTTCTCCTCCTTGTACTTGAGCTGCAGCATCCACGCGGCGATCAGACACAGGGGGATGTTCACCCAGAAGATCCATCGCCACGCATCGAGCTGCGCGAAGATGCCTCCGAGCGCAGGTCCGACCACGGAAGAGATCGCCCACACGCTCGCGATGTACCCCTGCACCTTCGCGCGCTCGGCGACCGTGTAGATGTCTCCCACGATCGTCATCGCCATCGGCGCGACCGCGCCCGCCCCCAAGCCCTGGATGAGGCGGAACAGGATGAGCGCGGGCATGCTCCACGCGAACCCGCAGAGCACGGAGCCGAGCAGGAACAGGGCGATCCCGAGGAGGATGATCGGCTTGCGGCCCACCGTGTCGGCGAACCGGGAGTAGATGGGGACGCTCACCGCCTGCGCCAGCAGATATACCGAGAACAGCCAGGGGAACTGCTGGTAGCTGCCGAGATCGCGGACGATGCTCGGGACCGCGGTCGCGAGGATCGTGGCGTCGATCGCGATGAGGCCGGTGGCGAGCATCAGCGCGCCGAGGATGGGGCCTCGCGCCGAGCGGAGTCCGATGGAGGCGCGGTCGACGGGGGCGGTCACTTCAGGAACAAGCGGTCGGACGGCGCGACTATTCCGGACGAGGGCGGAACAGCAGGGGATGCCGCACGCCCGACGGTCACGACGAAGCCGCGCGGCCGGGCTGCTCGCCGTCCGCCTCGCCCTCGGGCTCCGGGTCGTCGTAGAGCACCGGACGGTCGATCGTCTTGGTGACATCGGCGGGGTCGACCGCCAGGATCAGCATCGCGAGGATCAGGAGCGTGACGATGAACGCGCCACCGCCGACCACGAGGCCGAGCGCCACCGGGGTCAGCCCGTCATAGCTGCCGTTCGCGATCGCCGTGTTCACCCTGGCGGTGAAGGCTCCGGTCGAGACCAGGGTCACGACCATGGCGAAGACGCCGCAACCCAGCGCGATCAGCAGCAGGTGCAGCGGGCGCAGGATGTCCCGACGGGTGGGCTTCTCGTCGCTCATCGCGTTCCTCCGTGCTCCGCAGCGGCGGTGTCGTCGTTCGATTCGGAGACCGCGGTGACGGTGTCCACTCGCTTCGGGGTGAGGCCGGCGATGCCGAGGAAGACGGCGAGGATCGCCGCGTACCCACCGAACATCCCGACGCCGAGGATGATGCCGGACAACACGAACGTGCCGGCCTTCTCGATCGTGTACTCCTGGACGAAGCCGGCCGGGATCAGCAGCAGCACGATCCCGAGCAGCACCCCCAGCGCGCCGACCGTGATCGCATCACGGGACAGCGGATCGGCGTTTCGACGAGAGCGGATGCCGGCGAGGAACTCGATGCCGCCGCTCAGGATCGCCCAGGTCGAGACGACGATGAAGAACAGGTCATCGGAGCGCCAGGCCGGGATGCCGCTCACGGCGCCGGCGAGGGTGCCGAGGACGCCGAGCAGGATGTACGGCCAGCGGGACCCCGCGGGGAGCACCAGCCACGCGGCCAGCAGCTGGATGAGCGCGGTGACGAAGACGAAGCCGCTGAACACCGAGAGACCGACGGGAGCGGAGTGGTCCGACGAGAAGGTGATCATCAGGGCGGCGACGGCGGCGAACAGTGCGCGCAGCAATTGCACGTGGCGCATGGTGAATGCGCGAGCAGGGGCAGACATGACGATCCAGAGTCCTCCGGGGTGTTGCTCCCAGTCTACGCGGGGGCGCAGAGCCGCCGCGCCCGCGGCGTGCGGAGGAGGTTTCGTGAAGCCCGGCGGATCTCCCCAGATCGATTGCCGGGCTTCACGACGTACGCAGCAAGGGGGGCATCACTGCGTCAGGCCGGTCTTCGCACGGTCGGGCACCCTACCTGCGACGACGGCCAAGTGACCCCACATGCCCACCCGGTCCCCTGAGGTATGCGCGTGCGGTCGTATGCTCACTCTAGGACGGTGGGCTTCACATACCGGATGGGGGCTGTGATGAGTTACGAATATGACGCGCGCAGATCCGGATCCGATGCATTCGCGGGAGCGCTGCGCGATGCGATCAACGCCAGGGACGTGACCCTCTCCTGGCTGCAGCAACAGCTCAACGCACGCGGGAACCGCGTCTCGATGGCCACCCTGAGCTACTGGCGCTCCGGCGCCCGGCACCCCGAGGGCGTGCAGTCGCTCGCCGCACTCGCCGACATCGAGGACCTCCTCCGACTCGAGGCCGGGGCCCTGAGCAGGCTTCTCCGGTCGACGAACCGCACGGGACCGCTCGGGCCCAATCAGTTCCCGATCGATGAGGAAGAGCTCGAGCGCGCGGTCATGGACGCGTTCCAGGCGCTCGGTGCGTCGTATCCCGACACCTCCCGAGAGCTCACGACGCACTCGGTGACGGATGTCGGGGCCGACGGCAACATCGCCTACAGCGTCACCCGCAGCATCGTGCAGTCCACGGTCGGCACCATCACGGCGATCCCGTTCCTGGAGATCACTCCCGGGGTTCGCACGCCCGCACCCGTGATCGAGGCCGTCTCCGGAGGCAGGATCGCCGCACGGTACTCCCACCCCGATGGCGAGGTCCACGGGGTGCTGTTCGAGCTTGACATCCCGCTGACGGCCCCGGACACCGCGATGGTCGAGTGGTCGGCGGAGTATCCGCCCGACTACCCGGAGACGCGCGACACCGGGCACGCGCTGGCCCAGAAGGCCCGGGAACTGCTGGTGTGGACCCGTTTCCATCCGGACGCGATCCCGGACTGGTGCGAGGAGCACCTCGAGACCCCTGAAGGCGTGACCCTGACACCGCTGCCGCCACCCCGAGGCACCTCGGTGCACCTGGTGCGCCGGGCGTTCGGCCCCGGTGCGCTCGGCCTGCGCTGGGGATACGGACCCCGCGAGGATCAGCCCGGCTGATCGCCGGTCGCCACCGGGCGGCCAGGGGTGTTCGACCACTGGCTCCAGGATCCGGGGAACACCTTCGCCTCGATCCCCACCTCGTGCAGGACCAGCGCGGTGTGGGCGGCGGTCACGCCCGAACCGCAGTACGCAGCCACCGGCGTACCCGGGGTCACCCCGACCGCCGCGAGGGTGGCGAGCACGGTATCGGTGTCGAGGAGTCTCCCCTGGTCGTCGAGGTGGAGCGTGGTCGGCAGGTTGCGCGCGCCCGGGATGTGACCGGCCACCGGGTCGAGCGGCTCGGTCTCGCCGCGGTACCGCTCGGGGGCGCGCACGTCGAGCAGGACTCCGGCTTCCGGGAACGCCGCCGCCTCGTCGATCGAGAGGGCATCGCGCCCGATCTCCTCGAGGACCACGTCGCCGGGCTCCGGGCTCACGTCATCGGTCGCGACCTCGAACCCCTCGGCCTGCCACCCGCGGAGGCCGCCGGCGAGCACGCGCACGTCGACCCCCGCCTGCCGCAGCAGCCACCACGCGCGCGCCGCCGCCGTGCCCTTGGCATCGTCGTAGGCGACCACCGTGTCGCCCACGCGGACACCCCAGCGCCGGGCCGCGGCCTGGAGCGTGGCCGTCGACGGCAGCGGGTGCCGTCCGTCCGAGGGCTCTCCGTGGGTGGAGAGCTCCGTGTCGAGCGCGGCGAACACGGCGCCGGGGATGTGCCCCGTGAGGTAGTCGTCGTGCCCCGTCTCCGGGCGATCCAGCCGCCACCGCACATCGATCACGCGCACCGGTGCACCCCGGGTCAACAGGTCGTTCAGCTCGACGGCACTCACGAAGTCGCTCATGCTGCGAGGCTACCGAATCCTCGGGTCACCCCGTCCTCACCTTCGAATCGCGTGAATGGCCGCATCCGGCGCCGGAATCGGACCATTTGCGCGATTCGAAAGAGGATTCCGGCCACTAGGCTCGATCCGGCAACGTCGAGAAAGGGCCCACGATGCCCTCTCGACTTCGCTGGATGCGGTTCCGCCCGGAGGAGGCCGCGCTCCTCGCGATCACCGCGGTCTGGGGCGGCACCTTCCTGCTCGTGCATTGGGCGATGGACCATTCCGGACCCTGGTTCTTCGTGGGCATCCGCTTCCTGATCGCGGGTGTGATCAGCGTCGTGATCTTCCGCCGGGTGCTGCGCGGGATCCGGTGGCGCGACGTCGGCGCGGGCGTGGCGATCGGGGTGATGATCTACCTCGGCTACGGCTTGCAGACGCAGGGGCTGCAGACGATCGACAGCAGCACCTCCGCCTTCATCACCGCGATGTACGTGCCCCTGGTCCCGCTCGCGCAGTGGGCCGTGTTCCGCACGCGTCCTCCGGTCATGGCCTTCGTCGGCGCGGGGCTGGCGTTCGTGGGACTGCTGTTCATCGCCGGGCCCGACGCCTTCGCGCTCACCCTCGGCACCGGTGAGGTCGTGACCATGATCAGCACGTTGCCGATCGCCGCCGAGATCATCCTGATCAGCCTCTTCGCGGGAAAGGTCGATCTCGGCCGCATCACGGTGATCCAGCTGCTGACGGCCGGCGTGCTGGGGCTGCTCACGATGCCCGTGGTGGGTGAGGGCGTGCCGGAGTTCTCGTGGATCTGGGTCGGCTGCGCGGTCGGCCTCGGAGCGGCGAGCTGTCTGATCCAGCTGACGATGAACTGGGCGCAGAAGTCGGTCTCCCCCACGCGCGCGACCATCATCTACGCGGGTGAGCCGGTGTGGGCCGGCGTCATCGGACGCATCGCCGGGGAGCGTCTGCCTGTGACCGCACTCATCGGCGGGGCACTCGTGGTGCTCGGGATCCTCGCGAGCGAGCTGAAGCTCGTGCGGCGCACTCCGGCGGAACGCCCGCCTGACAGGTAGACAACCAGGAGACATCCGAGGGTCGGGGAATACTCCGCTGGACTGCGCGTTGCACCCGGCATGATTGAAACTTCAACCGTCGCTCCGGTCGCCACGGAGCGCACGCGCGTCCGGGTGCCGCTGCGCTTCGGCGACGGCTTCTCCACGACCGCCGACGTCATCACCTTCGACGGGCTCATCGACGGCCGCGAGCACCTGCTGCTCGGACTCGGCGATTGGCGTGCAGCGCTCGAACGCGCGACCGAGGGCGGGGAGGCCCCGCTCGTACGCCCGCACAGCGAGTGCCTGACCGGCGACGTGTTCGGCTCGGAGCGCTGCGACTGCGGCCCCCAGCTGCGCGAAGCCGTGGAGCGGATCGCGGAGGACGGCGGCTTCCTGCTCTACCTGCGACAGGAGGGTCGGGGCATCGGCCTCTACGCCAAGCTCGACGCCTACGCCCTGCAGGACGCGGGGCTGGACACCTACGAGGCGAACGTCGCCCTGGGACACGGTGAGGACGAGCGCGACTACACCGTGGCCGCCCAGATGCTGAACGCGATCGGCGTCGACGACATCCGCCTGCTCAGCAACAACCCCGACAAGGCCGTGCAGCTCGAAGCACTCGGCATCCGCGTGACCGAGCGGGTGCGCACCGAGGTGCACCTGTCGGAGTCCAATTCGCGCTACCTGCAGGCCAAGAGGGACCACACGGCGCACACGCTCGACCTGTCGGCGGCGTGACACCCGGCGTGACATCCGAGGAGGACACCATGACGGCGGAGCAGCAGCAGCCGCGGCGACTCGACGACACCGAGATGGACACCTGGCTCCCCATCATCCGGTTCGTCCAGCTCCTCCCGCAGGTGCTCGACCGCACCCTCAAGGAGGAGGTCGGCCTCAACCACGCCCGCTACGCCATCCTCGTCACACTCGCCGGGCAGGGGGACGGCATCGTCACGATGACCGAGCTGGCGCGCATCGCGGGGCTCAGCCGCTCACGCCTGAGCCATGCCCTCGACTCGCTCGAGGAGCGCGGCTGGGTCGAGCGCACGTCCTGCAGCACCGACAAGCGAACCCTCTCGGCCGCTCTCACCCCTGCCGGTCGGGAGATGCTGCGCACGGCGGCTCCGGTGCACGTCGAGCAGGTGCGCGAACTGGTGCTGGATCCGCTCACCCCCGAAGAGCGCGACCAGCTCGGGGCGATCCTCGGCAAGTTGCTGCCGGGAGTCACCGCAGCCCTGTAAAGGTCGGGTTCTGCTCTGAGCAGAACCGCTCGAAGCCTCCGGAGACCCCGGTTTATCGTGAGGCATGGCCGACATCGTCCCGTTCCCGCGCACTCCTCGTTCCGACCGTCCACAGCCCCACGGACCCGAGCCCCTGTGGCGACACCTCCTGGGCGACCAGCTGCGCCGACGTCGACACGACCGCGACGAGACACTCACCGCCACCGCGGAGAAGGCCGGCCTCTCGCCGCAATACCTCTCCGAGGTCGAGCGCGGGTTGAAGGAGCCGTCGAGCGAGATGATCGCCGCCATCGCGGGGGCTCTGGACACGAGCCTGATCGAGCTCACGAGCGCCGTCGCCGAGGAACTCCGCGCGACCACCACGGTCCCGCACGGCGCCTTCGCTCTCGCCGCCTGAGCTGCGCGCGTCAGCCATCCGTCCGGCAGCGTGCGTCCGAGGGGGTCGTCAGGTGCGCGCGCCCAGCACGGTGTCGATCAGGCCGTAGTCCCGGGCGGCGGATGCGGTGAAGACCCGGTCGCGGTCGGTGTCGGCGCGCAGCTCCGGAACCGTGCGACCCGTGTGCTCGGCGAGGATCCCTTCCATGTCGGAGCGCACCCGCACCACCTCGTCCGCCGCGAGGATCAGGTCGGGGATCGCACCTCGGGACTGTCCCGCGGGCTGATGCAGCACGATGCGCGCGTGCGCGAGGGCGGCTCGCTCCCCGGATTCTCCCGCGGCCACGAGCAGCGCTGCGGGTCCGATCGCCTGTCCGACACACGTCGTGGCGATGCGCGGGCGGATGTGCCGCATGGTGTCGTAGATCGCCAGCGCTGCTCCGGGGTCGCCGCCCTCGCTGTTGATGTAGAACTGGATGCCGGACTCCGGGCTGTCGGCGTCGAGGTGCAGCAGTTGGGCGATCAGCGCGTTGGCGACGCCCGCATCGATGCCGGTGCCGAGATAGATGACGCGCTCGGCGAGGAGGTGCGAGTACACGTCCATGACCCGCTCCCCCCGGGGATGCTGCGCGATCACGTTCGGGATCGTGTAACTGCTCATGCGTCCGCCCCCAGTCCGACCCGCGGGCGTCGTCGCGGCATCACCTCGGCGATCGAAGCCACGATCCCGTCGATGAACCCGTACTCCTGCGCCTGCGTCGCGGTGTACCAGCGGTCGTGGAGCGAATCCTCGAAGATGCGCTCGAGGGGCTGCCCCGTGTCCGCGGAGATGAGTCCGAGCACGGTGTCACGCATGTGGCGCAGATCGTCGGCCTGCGTCTCGAGCTCGCCGGCGGACCCGCCGATCCCCGCGGACCCCTGATGCATCAGGATGCGCGCGTGCGGGAGGGCGCGTCGCTTGCCCGGCGTGCCCGCGGAGAGCAGGAACTGCCCCGCACTGCAGGCGAGGCCCAGGGCCAGGGTCGCGACGTCGTTCGGGACGAGTCGCATGAGGTCGCGGATCGCGAGCATGGACGGCACGGAGCCGCCGGGCGAGTGGATCCAGAGGGCGATGTCGGCGACGGGGTCCTCGGACGACAGTGCGAGCAGCTGCGTCATGAGCAGGGTGCCGTTGTCATCGTCGAGCGCGCCGTCGAGCACGAGCACCCGCTCGTGGAACAGCGCACGCCGGGCCTCGGGGCCGAAGTGCGGGATGGGGTTGTCTTCGCTCATGCCCCCAGCTTCCGCTCTCGCGTGCCGCGTCCGGCGGGATTCTGCCGTGGGCGGCTCTGCCCTGAGCAGATGTCGAAAACGCGCCGTAACATCGCCGACTCACGGCACCCCTACCCTCGAGCTCATGGCGAAGCAGAAGGCACCGGCCTGGCAGTGGTCGGAAGACGGACTCAACTTCCGCACCCGCAAGTGGGTGCGCCCGGAAGACCTCAATGCGAACGGTTCCCTGTTCGGCGGGAGCCTGCTGAAGTGGATCGATGAGGAGGCGGCGATCTACGCGATCGTCCAGCTCGGCAACTATCGCGCCGTCACCAAGCACATCTCGGAGATCAACTTCGAGGCCTCCGCGGTGCAGGGCGACCTGATCGAGATCGGCCTGCAAGCGACGCACTTCGGCACGACCTCCCTGACGATGCGCGCCGTGGCTCGCAACATGATCACCCGCAAGCGCATCCTGACGATCGAGAAGATCGTGTTCGTGAGCCTGGACGACGACGGGGTGCCCACCCCGCACGGCTACCACGAGATCACCTACGATCGCGATCGGATGCCGACCGAGCGCATCGCGACCGGGACGATCCGCCTGCCCTCGCTCTGACGCGGATCCCCCTGCGGCTACGCGGGAACGGCCTCTGCCGGCGCGCCGCTGCGGGAGGAATCGGCGACGGCGAAGGCCTGCGCGAGATCCGCGATCAGGTCATCGACGTCCTCCAACCCGATCGACAGCCGCAGCACATCGGCAGCCGGGCGGGCCTCGGGGGGCACGGGCCGGTGGGTGAGCGCCGCCGGGTGCTGGATCAGCGAGTCCACGCCGCCGAGCGAGACGGCATGGGTGAACAACCTCGTCGCCGTCGTCACGGCGGAGGCGGCAGCGAATCCGCCCCGCATCCGGATCGCGATCATCGCCCCCGTGCCGCGCATCTGCCGTTCCAGGATGCCGCGCGGATCGCCGTCGAGCCCGGGATAGAAGACCTCGGCGACCTCCGGCCGGTCGATCAGCCACTGCACGACCCGCTGCGCACTCCCCTGCTGGTGCCGCACCCGCACCGGCAGGGTCGTGAGGCCGCGGTGCAGCAGATACGCCCCGAGCGGATGCAGGAGCCCCCCGGTCACCGCCCGCACGCGGCGCAGCGCCTCCGCGGTCTCTTCGCTGCAGGCGACGACACCGGCGATCACATCGCCGTGGCCGCCGAGGTACTTGGTGGCGCTGTGCAACGACATCGCGGCGCCCAGATCGATCGGGTTCTGAAGCACCGGGGTCGCGAACGTGTTGTCGACCACGACCGGCACCGACCCGGCCTGGCGCACCACATCGGCGATGTCGGCGATGTCGAGGGTCGGGTTCGCCGGGGTCTCGACGACGACGAGGCCGGTGTCCGGACGCACGGCGGCGGCGACCTCGTCGGGATGGCAGTACGTGGTCTCGACGCCGAGCAGTCCGGAGCCGAGCAGGTGATCGGTGCCGCCGTAGAGCGGACGCACCGCGACCACGTGGCGTGCGCCCGTCGCGCCGGTGTGCGCGAGGATCACGGCTGTCATCGCCGCCATCCCCGAGGCGAACGCGACCGAGGCCTCGGCGTGCTCGAGTTCGGCCAGAGCGTCTTCGAACCGGGCGACCGTGGGGTTCCAGAGCCGGGCGTAGACCATGCTGCCGTCCGCCGGCGGGCGGCCACCTGTGGCCATGGCCTCGTACGAGTCACCCCCGCGCTCGATGTCGGGGAGCGGATTGGTCGTCGACAGGTCGATCGGCAACGCGTGCACCCCGAGACCCTCGAGGTCGGAACGGCCGCTGTGGACGGCGACGGTGTCGGGATGCAACGGTGCAGTCATCCCTCCACGTTGCCGGAATCGCGGCACTTTTGCAGGAAGTCGACAGGATCCACCATGAATCGAGGCTGTTTCGCTATCCTGTGCAGGATCCGTCCGACGAAGGAGCCGAAGGTTGGCGAAAGCACAACTCGATGAGACCGACCTCGAACTGCTCGCGGTCCTCACCCGCGACGCCGAGATCACGAACAAAGCCCTGGCGCACCGCCTGCGTCTCGCCGAGTCGACGTGCGCGCATCGCGTGCGTTCCCTGCGCGAGCGCGGGGTGATCCGCGACACCCGCATCCGTGTGGATGGCGCGGCCCTGGGCTTCCCGCTGCAGGCGATCATCAAGGTGCGGCTCGCGAATCACACGGGCGACAAGGTGACGGCGTTGTTCGATGCTCTCGCCGGCGTCCCGCGTGTGCTGCAGGTGTTCCACGTCGCCGGCGTCGACGACTTCCTCGTGCATGTGGCCGTGGAGGACGCGACGGCGCTCCGCGACATCGTCCTCGAGCACATCACCGTCCATCCCGTCGTGCGCGGCACCGAGACCCAGCTCGTCTTCGAACTGCGCGACGGCCC